>DASRTX010000695.1:0-6106 GCA_035655715.1 Myxococcales bacterium
CGATCTGCTGCGCAGACAGCTTCACTGCCGCCGCGCCCGCGTCCTCGCGGACGTGCTCGACGTGCGATGCTTTCGGAATCGCGAAGGTGTCCGGCAGGCGGGTGAGGAAGGCCAGCGCCACCTGCCGCGGCGTCGCCTTCAGCTCGCGCGCCATCTTGGCGAGCTCGCCATCGTCGGTCACTCCGTCGAAGGGGCTGTAGCCCACCAGCGCGATGCCCAGCTCGCGGCACTTGGGGAGGACCTTCGCCTCCACGTGGCGCTCCGCCAGATTGTAGAGCACCTGGTTGCAGGCGATGCGGCCCTTGCCGGCGATGCGTGCCGCCTCCGCCACCAGCTCCTCGTCGAAGTTGGAGACGCCGTAGCTGCGGATCTTTCCCGCCGCGCGCAGCTCCTCGAAACCCGCGATGGTGTCCTCCAGCGGGTGCGAGCCGGGCCAGTGCAAGAGGTAGCAGTCGAGCCGGTCCGTGCCCAGCCGCTGCAGCGACTGCTCGCACGCGTGGACAGTGCCGCGGCGCGTGGCATTCGAAGGCAGCACCTTGGAGACGAGGAACACCTCGTCGCGCCGCCCCGCGATGGCCTGCGCGACGATCTCCTCCGTCCCATACATCTCGGCGGTGTCGATGTGCGTGAGGCCGAGATCGATGCCCGTCCTCAGCGCCTCGACCGCTTCCTTGCCCTGCAGCTTCCAGGTGCCCTGCCCAAAGACCGGGACATGCACGCCGCCAAAGGATCGCCGTTCCATGGGCTCGGAATTCGGGGACACGATACGACAAATTCCGTATGGTGTCCCCGAATTGCTAGGCGTCGCCGGCGCTGGTGATCACGTCCCAGGTGTCGCCGGACTCCAGCAGGGCTTCCAGCGTGGCCGGTCCCTTGGTGGCCTTTTCGGCCTCGCGCTCCTGCTCGCGGGCGAGCTGATCGACGCTGGGGCGCTCCACCGCGCGCAGCACGCCCATGACTTGCGGCCAGGGCGGCTCCAGCGCGGCCAGCGCCAGGGCCAAGGACACGTTGTCCCGCGACTCGTCGTGGACCACCGCGCCGTCAGACGCGCCCATCTCCAGCGTGAAGCCGCCGCCGATGCGCAGGCCCTTGTCCTTGGCGCGGCCGTAGACCAGCGGCTTCTGGTGCTCGAGCTTGAGCAGCCGCTCGTCGCGCACGTCCTTCTCGCTCCACTCGTCGAAGGCGCCGTCGTTGAAGACCACGCAGTTCTGCCAGATCTCCACGAAGGCGGCGCCCTTGTGGGCGGCGGCGCGCTTGAGCACGCTGGACATGTGCGGCATGTCGTTGGCCGTGGTGCGGGCCACGAAGGTTGCCCCCGCCCCGAGCGCCAGCGTCAGCGGGTTGAAGGGACGGTCGACGGTTCCGAAGGGGGAGCTCTTGGTCTTCTTGCCCAGCTCGCTGGTGGGAGAAGCCTGTCCCTTGGTGAGCCCGTAGATGCGGTTGTCAAAGAGGAGGATCTTGAGGTCGACGTTGCGGCGCAGCGCGTGGATGAGGTGGTTGCCGCCGATGGAGAGCGCGTCGCCGTCGCCGGTGACCATCCACACCGACAGGTCCGGATTGGCCATCTTCAGCCCCGTGGCCACCGCCGGCGCGCGACCGTGGATGCTGTGGAACCCGTAGGTGTTCATGTAGTACGGGAAGCGCGACGAGCAGCCGATCCCGCTGACGAACACCGTCTTCTCTCGGGCGATGCCCAGCTCCGGCATCAGCTTCTGCACGGCGGCGAGGATGGCGAAGTCGGCGCAGCCCGGACACCATTTCACTTCCTGGTCGGAGACGAAGTCCTTCTTCGTCAGCTTCACCAGCGGCGCGGTCATGCGATCTCCTTCTCGACGTTGTGGGCAGTGAGGCGCGCGAGCGATTCGATGGCCGAGCGGATCTCGGCGACGTGGAACGGCTTGCCCTGGATCTTGTTCAGGCCGACGGCCTCGATGCCGAGCTGGCCGCGCAGGTGCAGCCGCAGCTGGCCGCTGTTCAGCTCGGGGATGAGCACGGCGCGGTAGCGGGTCACCACGTCCTGCAGGTCGTTGGGCAGCGGGAAGATGTGGCGTAGATGCACGTGGCCGACCTTGAGGCCGGCCTGGCGCGCCTCGATGACCGCCTGGGTGATGCTGCCGTAGGTGCCGCCCCAGCCGATCACCAGCACGTCGCCTTCGGGATCGTAGTACGGCTCGGTCTTCTCGAAGTGGTCGGCGATGCGCCGCACCTTGTCGGCGCGCGTGCGCACCATCTTCTCGTGGTTCAGCGCGTCGTAGCTCACGTTGCCGGTGAGCGAGTCCTTCTCCAGGCCGCCGATGCGGTGCTCGAGGCCGGGCGTGCCGGGGACGGCCCAGGGTCGCGCCAGCTTCTCGTCCCGCTTGTAGGGCATGAAGCCGGCGGGATCGGTGGCGATGTTGGCGTCGATCTTCGGCAGGCCGTTCACTTCGGGGAGCAGCCACGGCTCGCTGCCGTTGGCCAGCGATCCGTCGGACAAGAGGATCACCGGCGTGCGGTAGTCGATGGCGATGCGGCAGGCCTCGAAGGCGGTGTCGAAGCAGTCGGCGGGCGAGCGCGACGCCAACACCGGGAGCGGGCACTCTCCGTTGCGGCCGTACACGGCCTGGAAGAGATCGGACTGCTCGGTCTTGGTGGGCAGTCCGGTGGAGGGCCCGCCGCGCTGCACGTTGATGATCACCAGCGGCAGCTCGGTCATCACGGCCAGGCCGATGGCCTCGGTCTTGAGGGCGATGCCCGGCCCGCTGGAGCCGGTGATGCCCAGCGCCCCCCCGAACGACGCCCCGATGGCGGCCGTCACCGCCGCGATCTCGTCCTCGGCCTGGAAGGTGGTCACCCGGAAGCGGCGGTGCTTCGAAAGCTCGTGCAGGATGTCGCTGGCGGGCGTGATGGGATACGACCCGTAGAAAAGGCGCAGGTCCGCCTTCTGCGCCGCCGCGATCAGCCCCAGCGCCAGCGCGCTGTTGCCGGTGACGTTGCGGTACTTGCCGGGCTTGAGCCGCGCCGGCTGGATCACGTAGGGCGCGTCCAGGGCCTCGATGGTCTCGCCGTAGTTGTAGCCCGCCTTGAAGGCGCGGACGTTGGCTTCCGCCACCGGCGGAGTCTTCTTGAAGCGCTCGCGGATGGCGCGGTCCTCGCGCTCGACGTCGCGCGAGTAGATCCAGAACACCAGGCCCAGCGCGTAGAAGTTCTTGCAGCGTGCCGCGTCCTTGGCGGAGACGCCGGTGCCCTCGACGGCCTTGGACACCAGATGTTCGAAGTCCACCCGGATGACGCGGAACCCTTCCAGCGTGCCATCCGACAAAGGGTTCGCCTTCCAGCCGGCCCGGTCCAGGTCGCTCTGCTTGAAGGAGGCCTCGTTGAGGATGAGCAGGCCGCCGCGCTTCAGGTCGGGCAGGTGCACCTTGAGCGCCGCCGGGTTCATCGCCACCAGCGTATCCGGCTGGTCGCCGGGCGAGTAGACCTCGTGGGCGGCGAACTGGATCTGGTATCCGGAGATGCCCGCCGGGGTGCCGGCGGGGGCGCGAATTTCCGCAGGATAATCCGGGAAGGTCGCGAGATCGTTGCCGTGGAGAGCAGCCTCGCGGGTGAATTCCGTCCCCGTGAGCTGCATGCCATCTCCGGAGTCTCCCGCGAAGCGCACGACGGCATGCTCGATGTCGACGTGCGGCCGGGGGGAGGCTGGTTCCGTCATTGTTGCTCCTGCAAGGGGAACGAACGCGCCGGATGATAACCGGTTTCGCCGCGCCGTCCTTGCGGAAGCATTTACGCGATGCGCAAGAGGTGGATCAGGACGAAGGAAAGCGCCGCCATGCAGGCGAAGGCGGCCAGCCCCGCGTAGACGACGCGAAAGCCGGCGCGGCGGATCATCGCCATCTGGGTGTGCAGGCCCATCGCGGCCATGGCGCAGGTCATGAGGAAGATGCTGGCGGTCTCCAACAGAGGGCGGACGGCGCCCGGCAGCAGACCCAGCGAGCGCGCCGTGCCCAGGAGCAAAAAGCCGATCACGAACCAGGGGATGGGCGGATTCTTCACCGAGTAGCGGACGCCGTGACCGCGGGTGACGAAACCGAGGGCGAGGAGCGCAGGCGCCAGCAAGACCACCCGGGTGAGCTTCACCAGGGTGCCCAGATCGCCGCTCGCCGCGCCCCAGGTGAAGGCAGCCGCGATCACCTGCGCCACCTCGTGCAGCGTCGAGCCGCAGAGGATCGCGAGTTGTGGAATGGTAAGCGGTAGTTGGGGCCCCAACAACACGAAAAAGAGCACGCCCAAGGTCCCCACCACGCCGCAAAGCGCCACCGCCAGCGTGACGTCCTCCTCGTCCGCGCGGGTGACCGAGCCGGCGGCCACCACCGCGCTGGCGCCGCAGATCGAGGTTCCCACCGCCAGCAGGGTGGCGAGCTTGGCAGGCACCCGCATCCAGCGCGCCAGGAGGGCGATTCCCACCAGACCGACGCAGATCAGCACCAGATCCAGCAGGAACACGCGGGTACCCACCTTGGCCACCAGCGCGAAGTCGAGGCGCGCGCCCATCAGGAAGACCCCCAGGCGCAGGACGGGCCGTGCGCACAGGCGGGAGCCTGCATCGCTCCAGGGCATGGCGCCGGCGGCGGCGCGCAAGGCGAGGCCCAACATCAAGGCGAGCGTGAGCGGCCCGAGCACGTGCACGACGGGCAGGAAGGAGAGCGCCTGAGCGGCAAAGGCGAGAGCGATGCAGAGGGCGAGGCCCGGAACGAAGGAACGCACGAGGTGCGCGCTCATACCATGGAAGAAGCGCCTGGACGCTGTGGAAGCGACCGGGCCGGACGAAGGCCCAGCGGCCATCATGTGCGCGAGGAGAGCACATGAAAGCCATCGTCTTCCACGGGATCGGGGATGTCAGGCTGGACTCGGTGAAAGAGCCCAAGCTCAAGGAACCCACCGACGCGATCGTGCGGCTGACCGCGAGCGCGATCTGCGGCACGGACCTACACATGATCCGGGGGACGCTACCGGGGATGAAGCCCGGCACCATCCTCGGGCACGAAGGCGTGGGAGTGGTCGAAGAGGTCGGGAAAGGGGTACGGAATTTCAGCAAGGGCGATCGGGTGGTGATCCCCTCCACCATCGCCTGCGGCAACTGCGCATACTGCCGCGCCGGGTACTACTCGCAGTGTGACGGCGCCAATCCCAACGGCAAGCAGGCGGGGACTGCGTTCTTCGGCGGGCCGGCGTCGGCCGGGCCTTTCGACGGGATGCAGGCAGAGTTCGTGCGGGTGCCGTTCGCGCACACCAACCTGATCAAGCTGCCGGACGAGGTCAGCGACGAGCAGGCCATCGTGCTCTCCGACATCTTCCCCACGGCGTACTTCGGGGCCGACATCGCCGACATCGAACCGGGCAAGACCGTGGCGGTGTTCGGCTGCGGGCCGGTGGGACAGCTGGTCATCGCCTCCTGCAAGCTGATGCACGCGGGCCGCATCTTCGCCATCGACTGCCTGCCGGATCGGCTGGAGATGGCGCGGGCCCAGGGCGCCGAGATCATCGACTTCAGCAAGGAAGACCCAATCGCAGTGCTGATGGAGCTGACGGGGGGCGTCGGGGCCGACCGCGCCATCGACGCCGTCGGTGTGGACGCCACGCTGCCCGAGAAAGGCAGCGCCGCCGCCAAGGCGCTGGAGAAGGCCGAGCTCAAGGCGCTCAAGGAAGAGGTCGCCGAGATCGCGCCGAAGACCAACGCCGACGGAGACAACTGGCACCCCGGCAACGCGCCCTCCATCGTCCTGCTCTGGGCGACCATGGGCCTGGCCAAGGCCGGGACGCTGTCGATCATCGGCGTCTATCCGCCCACCGCGCGGCGCTTCCCCATCGGCATGGCGATGAACAAGAACCTCTCGCTCAAGATGGGCAACTGCCCGCACCGCAAGTACCTGCCTCTCTTGGTGGAGATGGTCCGCAACGGCACCATCGAGCCGGCGGAGCTGCTGACCAACCAGCAGCCCCTGATGGGCGCCATCGAGGCCTACAAGGAGTTCGACCGCCGCAGCCCCGGCTGGGTCAAGGTCGAGCTGCAGCCGCAGACACATTAGAGCTTCCCGCTGGAGGCGCGGGCAGACCGGCGGTAGCATGGCGG
>DASRTX010000696.1:0-2590 GCA_035655715.1 Myxococcales bacterium
AACCTACGTCGGGCAGGGTTTTTCGGCGACAGGTTCTTGGACGATTTTATGCGAGAAAACGCGTCCTTTGAGCATCGTCCAGCGAAATTTCGACATCGTCGAACAGGCCGTGCTTGAACGAAGGCCCGAGGTCCTCGACGACGCCGACACACGCTGGGCGCTCGAGCAGGCTCTGGCGCGCGCACAGGTGCGCAAGCGCTGGAAGGGCGTTCCGTTCTCACGGCGAAGGTCAACGCCCGCCTGCGTCGCGGCGAGCATCGGGAGATCATGCATCAGCCGGGCTGAACCGCTCGACGCGATGCCGCACGAGCAGGTCGGCCGCCAGCAGGGCCGCCTCGTTCCCATGCCGATGCTGGACGGTCGCGACCAGGGCATGGGCGGCCGGGGCGGTGATCTGATCGAATTTGCGCCGCAGCACGCCAGCCGTCGTTTCGGCATAGAGCCGGGTGGTCGTGAGGCTCTCGTGCCCGAGGAAGCGCTGCACGTCGGTGATGTCCATGCCGAGGGCGAGCAGCTTCGTCGCCACCGTATGGCGCAGCAAATGCGGGTAGACGCGCTTCGTCACGCCCGCCGCGCGCGCCACTTCGCGCACGATCTGGCCGACCCGCTGGCGGGTGTAGACGTACGGCGCGGTCCCGGATCCTCTCTGGCGGCTGGCGAACAGCGGACCGGCGCGGCGGACGCCCATATGCAGTTGGAGCAACTGGGCAAGCTCGCGCCGGATCGGTACCTCCCGGCGCTTGCCTCCCTTGCCCCGCCGGATGACGATGACACGCTCGGCGAGGCTGACGTCCTCGGTCCTGATCTGGACGAACTCCGACACGCGCGCGCCAGTCTCCAGCAAGGTCTGCAGCAGAAGCCCGGTCCGGCCGCCCCGGACATAGGCCTGATCGATGAACCGCAGCTCTTCCTCGATCGTCAGGCGGTCGATCGCGGCGCGGCGATCGGGAGGCGGCTGCAGGCCGGCCCTTTGCCGGGCGGCTTTGAACACCGCCTTGCTCTGAAGGTAGTCGAGGCCCTCCCGGACCAGGATGGCGGTGACCGCCGTGACGGCGCGTTCGATCGAACTCATGCCGAGTTTGCCGAGCGAGGTTCGGAGTGCAAACTCATGGCCGAAACACCCCCCGCCGGGCAAGACTGATCGGCATCGGGGTGCGCCGGACCGGTCCGAGCTTTCCGCTCCGGCCGTTGTGGAAAGCTCGTTGCCGCCGTCAGGAGGTCCGTCATGCGTGTCAAGGTTTTGCTTCAGATCACGACCGGCGACGGCGCACCCGGAGAGATGGAGGAGATCGCGTCGCTTACGAAGCGCGTCGACCGGCCCGAAGATCTCGGATTGTCGCTTGCCGAGAGCAAGGCGCTGCTCGCCGGCGCCCAGCACCGGATCGTCGCGGCGCAAACCAAGGCCTGGGCCGAGGGGCGGCGCTGCTGTGAAACATGCGGCCGGTCCCGCCGCAGCAAGGGCAGCTATCCTCTCGTGTTCCGCACGCTCTTCGGCGACGTGCATCTGGCGAGCCCTCGTCTCCACCGCTGTTCCTGCCGTGAGGGCGACGGGCCGGCCACCTCCTCGCCGCTCACGGAGCTCATCCCCGATCACGTCGCGCCGGAGCGCCTCTACTTGGAGACGCGCTGGGCTTCGCTCGTTCCCTACGCGGCGGCGGCTCAGCTGTTAAGCGACGTCCTGCCGATCGGCGCCGGCGTGAACGCCACGACGCTGCGCCAGCACGTCCTGAGAGTCGCCGAGCGCGTCGAGGCCGAGCTCCCGGAGGAGAGACCCTCCTTTATCGATGGGTGTCCGGCGGACTGGCAGGCGCTGCCGGTCCCGGAGGGTCGTATCGTGGTCGGCCTCGACGGCGGCTATGTTCGTGACTGGGTCGAGAGAAAGCGCAACTTCGAGATCATCGTCGGCCGCTCCCTGCCGGAGGATCGCGCAGCGCGCTACCTCGGCCTCGTGCATGGGTACGACCGCAAACCGAAGCGCCGCCTTGTCGACGTCTTGAAGAGCCAGGGACTGCAGGCGAACCAGGACATCACGTTCCTGACGGACGGCGGCGCGGAGGTGCGCGCGCTCACGGAACTGATCAGCCCGTGCGGCGAACATGTTCTTGACTGGTTCCACATCACGATGCGGATCACGGTGCTCAGCCAGTACGCCCGAGGCGTGGCGCAGCACCATGAGGGAGCGGGCTCACGGCTGCTTGATGATCTCCAGCGCATCAAATGGCTGCTCTGGCATGGGAATACGTATCGTGTCCGGGATGAGATCGACAGCTTCGAGGACCAGGTCGCCGGATTGGAGGTCCCGTATGCGAACCTGCCCAAGTTCGTCACGGCCGCTCACGAGTTCGCTGTCTACATCGCCGCCAATGCAGACAGCCTGATCAACTACGGTGAGCGGTTCCGGTCCGGCGAGCGCATCTCCTCGGCCTTCGGGGAGGCGACGGTCAACGCCGTGGTGAGCAAGCGGTTTGCCAAGAAGCAGCAGATGCAGTGGACCCCACGCGGCGCGCACCTGCTGTTGCAGACCCGCACCCGGACCCTCGACGGGACGCTCCGTCCCCTGTTTGAACGCTGGTATCCGGGGTTAGCCAAC
>DASRTX010000697.1:0-2479 GCA_035655715.1 Myxococcales bacterium
TGTTCTGGCTCTGCGCGCCCATCACCTGCGCGGACGTGTTCTGGGTGGAGAAGGTCTGGGTCATCTGCACGCCCGACCGATCGATCTGGGCGCTGCTGTAGGCGCCCACCAGCGAGTGGCCCTCGCCGGAGAAGCCCACCATGCCCGAGCCGGCGCCGCCGCCGTGGCCGCGCACGTCGTATCCGCGTGCCGCCAGCTCGGCGTTCACGCCCGGCGTCGGCGTGCGGGTGATGACGTTGACCACGGCGATGAAGGCGTTGGCGCCGTAGAGGGCCGAGAGCGGGCCCTTGGCGATCTCCACGCGGTCCACCGCCTCCATGGGGATGAACTCGGGGCCGAGGAAGGCGGTGAGGTCGGGGCGGTAGTTCACCGCGGTGCCGTTGATCATCACCTTGATCAGCCGCGAGCCGGCGCGCAGGCCACCGCTGATGCCGCGCACGCCCACCGACGGGTTCACCATGTCGTCGATGGTGTAGACGCCGAGCGCGCCGGAGAGCAGCTCGCCGATGGACTGGTATCCGCGGCGCGAGATGTCGTCGCGCGTGACCAGCTCCACGTTGGCGGAGGCCATCGCGCGGCTCTCGGAGCGGCCCCCGCCGGAGGTGACCACCGGCAGGTTGAGCAGGCTCTCGAGGTCCATCGCCTCGATGTCGCCGGCAGGCGCCGGGACGGGGTCCTGGGCGCGGACGGCGAAGGGGATGAGGACCAGCGCGCAGATCCAGGCGGAGATGGCCGCGCGGCGACGGCGGTTGCGTTGAGGCATTTCGGATGACCTCTCGGATGCGTGGGCTACCAAGTTGATGGCGCACGCTACCGGGGCCGGCGGAATGCTGTCCAGATTTACACTTGATTGGAAATTCACAGGTGCGCGCCGGCAGTTGCACCCGGGCGGACCTTTGCGCACCCCGGTTCTCAGAGGGAAGAATGAATGATTGGTGCGGCGTCGGATGTGGGCATTTCTGGGCGCAGGGAGTGCGCGGTCGCTGTCCAATGATTGCAGCAGGATTGGCGTTTTTTCACCAATCGACTTGACCGCCGGCTGCTTGGTGCGCCAACAATCTGGCCCGAACGAGCCTGAGCGCCACCGATAAAGGCGACCCCGCTGGCGACGACGGGGGAGCAAAGCCGGGAGCCTCCCCGAGGCCTTCCCGGCTGCCGAAGTGAGCGTGGCCTCCGGCCTTGGAAGGGGAACCGAAGGGTTCACCCGGGAGGCGTACTACACCATGATGAGGAAGACATTCGTGACGCGGCTTCTCGCCGCGACGCTGACGGTGCTCGCAGGCTCGCGGGCTTTCGCAGATGAGGGTAAACCGGTGTCGATGGAGCCGGCCACCTTGAACGTGGGCTTCTTCGGCAAGAACGCCGCCATGCTGGCGGCGCAGAACCAGGGCTTCTTCGCTGCCCAGAACCTGACCGTGAATTATCTACAAATCCAGAGCTCGGAGCAGGCCTTCACCGACCTCCGCGACGGCAAATACGACATCGTCCTCGCCTCGATCGACAACGTGGTGAACTTCCGGCTCAACCCGCACAACGCTCTCGGCGCCGCGCAGCCGGTGCAGGCGTTCATGAGCGTGGACTACGCCAGCAACCTGACCCTGGGCGGCAAGCTGGGCGTCACCGCGGTGGAGGACCTGCGCGGCAAGAAGGTGGCGGTCGACGCTCCGGCCTCCGGTTTCGCCTACGTGCTCTACGAGATCCTCGCCAACCACGGCCTGCAGCGCGGAGTGGACTACACCACGGTGTCGATCGGCGGCGGCCTCGGCCGCTTCAACGCCCTGCTCGCCGGTACCGTGGACGGCACGCTGCTCAACGCCGGGTTCGAGATCCGCGCCGCGGCCCAGGGCCGCCCGCTGTTCGAGTCCGTGTACGACGTCGTCGACCCCTACCTCGGCACCACCGGCGACGCGATGGAGCCTTGGATGCAGGCGCACCAGTCCGAGCTGATCCGCTTCATCCGCGCCTACGTGGCGGCTTCGGCCTGGGCCTTCGACCCGGCCAACCATGACGCCGCCGCGGCCTCGCTGGTGGCGCCCGGCATCTCGGCGGCGCTCGCGGTGAAGATCCTCGACGCCTCGCTGGTGCCGGGCAAGGGCATGGTCCGCGACGCCTACATCGGCGACCTGGAGCGCGCGGGCCTTTCCAACGTGCTCTCCCTGCGCGAGAAGTACGACGGCTTCGAGACCACGCAGAACCTCAAGAAGCTGGCGACGCCGGGGGGCAAGCTCTTCAACCTGCACTGGTACCACCAGGCCATCGGCGACTCGGACAACGGCGAGGATTAGTCGTCGCCAGCACGAAACAAACGAGGCCGGCGCCGCAGGACGGGCGCCGGCCTCGATGTTTTCCGGCGTCGGCTCTTCAGCGGCGCGAGGCGACCAGGGCCCGCGCCGCCGCGCGCTCGAGCTGGGCCCGGTTCGCGGAGTACGAAGGATCTTCCTGGTTCATCCGGGAGAGCTTGCCTTCGAGCTCCTTCATC
>DASRTX010000698.1:0-4207 GCA_035655715.1 Myxococcales bacterium
CTGGACCAGGTGCTGTTCAAGGAAGGCCAGCAAGTGCGCAAGGGAGAGCTGCTGGCGCGCATCGATCCGCGGCCCTTCCAGAACCAGCTCAAGCAGGCGCAGGGCGCGCTGGCCCGCGATCGCGCGCAGATGGCCGCTGCCAAGGTAAATCTGGAACGGTTCAAGACGCTGGCGCAGAAGAAGCTGATCGCGGCGCAGCAGGCCGACGATCAGGCCGCGCTCGTCGGCCAGCTCGCGGGCGCGGTGGAAGTGGACCAGGGGCAGATCGACGCGGCCAGGCTCAATCTCGACTACGCCAGCATCCGCTCCCCCATCGACGGCGTCACCGGCCTGCGCCTGGTGGATGCGGGGAACCTGGTGCACGCGTCGGATGTGAACGGATTGGTGCTGATCACCCAGCTCGACCCCATCGCGGTGCTCTTCAGCCTGCCGCAGGACGAGTTGCCGCGGGTAATCCTGGAGCTCTCGCGCGGCGAGCTGGCGGTGGAGGCGTGGAGCCGCGACGGCGCGCAGAAGCTGGCCACCGGCAATCTCATGCTGGTGGACAACCAGATCAACGCCGCCACCGCCACGCTCAAGCTCAAGGCGGTGTTCCCCAACCCGCAGCGGCTGCTCTGGCCCAACCAGTTCGTCAAGGCGCGGCTGCTGCTCACCGTCCGCAAGGACGCGCTGGTGGTGCCGTCCACGGTGCCGCAGCGCGGACCGGAGGGCACCTTCGCCTACGTGGTGCAGGAAGATCAGACGGTGCAGCCGCGCCCCATCGAGGTGGAGGCCACCGAGGCCGAGCTGTCCATCGTCCGCAAGGGCCTGAGCGAAGGCGAGCAGGTGGTGGTGGACGGGCAGAACCAGCTCCGCGCCGGCAGCAAGGTGATCCCGCGCCAGGCCGGCCAGCCCGGCCGCGCGCCGCGCGAGGGAGAGCTGCAGCAGGGAGGCCCTGCCCGCGACGGCGGCCCGCGGGCAGACACGCCGCGCCAGCCGCGCGGGGCGCGGCAGTGAGCATCTCCGAGCCGTTCATCCGCCGCCCGGTCGCGACCTCGCTGCTCACGGTCGGCCTCCTGCTGGCGGGCCTGATCGGCTACCGCGAGCTGCCGGTGAGCGCGCTCCCACAGGTAGACTACCCCACCATCGTGGTCTCCACGCTCCTGCCGGGCGCCAGCGCGGAGACCATGGCTTCGGCGGTCACCACGCCGCTGGAGCGCCAGTTCGGGCAGATGCCCGCCCTCTCGCAGATGACCTCGGTCTCCAGCTTCGGCACCTCCGCCATCACGCTGCAGTTCGAGTTGGACCGCAACATCGACGCCGCCGAGCAGGACGTGCAGGCGGCCATCAACGCGGCCTCGAATCTGTTGCCGCGCACGCTGCCCGCGCCGCCCACCTACTCCAAGAGCAACCCCGCCGATCAGCCGGTGCTCACCATCGCGGTGACCTCGAAGTCGCTGCCGCTCGACCAGGTGAACGACGCCGCCGACAGCATCCTGGCGCAGAAGATCTCCCAGGTCTCGGGCGTAGGCCTGGTCACCATCAACGGCGCGCAGAAGCCCGCCGTGCGCGTGCAGGCCGATCCCGCCGCGCTGGCCGGCGCGGGGCTGACGCTGGAAGACCTGCGCGCGGCCGTCGCTGCCAGCAACGTCAACCAGCCCAAGGGGAACCTCGACGGCGTGCGCCAGGATTTCATGCTGGCCACCAACGACCAGCTGGCCACGGCCGCTTCCTTCCGCCCCCTGATCATCGCCTTCAAGAACGGCGCGCCCATCCGGCTCGACGAAGTGGCCGAGGTGCACGACGGCGTGGAGAACGCGCAGCTGGCGGGCTGGGCGAATCGGGAGCGCGCCATCATCCTCAACGTGCAGCGCCAGCCAGGCGCCAACGTGATCCAGACCGCCGACCGGGTGAAGGCGCTCCTGCCCCAGCTCAAGGCCACCATCTCCCAGGGCATCGACGTGAGCATCGTCGCCGACCGCACCGAGACCGTGCGCGCCTCGGTGGACGACGTCCAGTTCACGCTGGTGCTCACCATCCTCCTGGTGGTCGGGGTGATCTACGTCTTCCTGCGCTCGGTGCGCGCCACGCTGATCCCCGGCATCGCAGTGCCGCTCAGCCTGATTGGCACTTTTGGCCTGATGTACCTGTTCGGCTACTCGCTCAACAACCTCTCGCTGATGGCGCTGACCATCTCCACCGGCTTCGTGGTGGACGACGCCATCGTGATGATCGAGAACATCGCCCGCTTCATCGAGGAGGGCGACCCGCCGTTCGAGGCGGCGCTCAAGGGCGCCAGCCAGATCGGCTTCACCATCGTCTCCCTCACCGTCTCGCTGGTGGCGGTGCTCATTCCGCTGCTCTTCATGGGCGGCATCATCGGCCGGCTCTTCCGCGAGTTCGCGGTGACGCTGGCCATGGCCATCGGCGTCTCCGCCATCCTCTCGCTCACCCTGACCGCGATGATGTGCGCGCACCTGCTCAAGCCGCACGGTGAGGAGAAGGAGACGCGCTTCAACCGCTGGACGGAGCGGCAGTGGGAGAAGCTGGCCCGCGTCTACGACCGCGGCCTCAAGTGGGTGCTGGAGCACCAGCCGCTCACGCTGGCGGTCACGGTGGCCACGCTGCTGTTCACGCTGGTGCTCGCGGTGATCATCCCCAAGGGCTTCTTCCCCCAACAAGATACCGGCCTGATCGTGGGCGTCTCCGAGGGCTCGGCCGACGCGTCGTTCACGCGCATGATGGACCGCCAGCGCGCCCTGGCAGACGTGGTGCTGCAAGATCCCGACGTGGCCGGGCTGGCATCGTTCATCGGCGCCGACGGCACCAACGCCACCACCAACAGCGGCCGGCTCAACATCACGCTCAAGCCGCGGGGCGAGCGCAGCGCCAGCGCCACCGAGATCATCGAGCGGCTGGCACCCCGGGTCCAGCAAGTGGAGGGCGTCCAGCTCTACATGCAGCCGGTGCAGGACCTCACCATCGAGACGCGCACCAGCCGCACCCAGTTCCAGTACACGCTGGAGGATGCCGACCCAAAGGAACTGGGGGAGTGGGGACCCAAGGTCGTCCAGAAGCTGCGCACCCTGCCCGAGCTTCGCGACGTGACCTCCGACCTGCTCTCCTCCGGTCTTCAAGAAACGCTCACCATCGACCGCGACACCGCGGCGCGCCTGGGCATCCTCGCCCAGACCATCGACGACACCCTCTACGATGCGTTCGGCCAGCGGCAGATCTCCACCATCTTCACGCAGCTCAACCAGTATCGCGTCATCCTCGAGGTGCGGCCGGACGACCAGAAGGACCCCTCCGCGCTTCAGCGCATCTACCTCAAGACGCAGACCGGCGAGAGCGTGCCGCTCTCCGCCTTCGCGCACTTCGAGCCTGGCAGCTCGCCCCTCTCGGTCAACCACCAAGGCCAGTTCCCCGCCGCCACCATCTCCTTCAACCTGGCGCCGAGCACGGCGTTGGGCGAGGCGGTCGACGCCATCCGCGCCGCGGAAGCGGAGATCGGCCTGCCGCCGGGCGTGCGCCCCGACTTCTCCGGCACCGCGCAGGCATTCCAGGAAGCGCTGGCCTCCGAGCCGATCCTGATCGTGGCCGCGCTGATCACCGTCTACATCGTGCTGGGCGTGCTCTACGAGAGCTACATCCACCCGGTGACCATCCTCTCCACCCTGCCCTCCGCAGGCGTGGGCGCGCTCCTGGCACTGATCGTCTGCCGCACGGACTTCTCCATCATCGCCCTGATCGGGATCATCCTGCTCATCGGCATCGTGAAGAAGAACGCCATCATGATGATCGACTTCGCGCTCGAGGCGGAGCGCGACCAGGGCATGACGCCGAGAGAGGCCATCTACCAGGCCTGCCTGCTTCGTTTCCGGCCCATCATGATGACCACCATGGCCGCGCTCCTGGGCGGCATCCCGCTGGCGCTGGGGAGCGGCACCGGCAGCGAGCTGCGCCGGCCGCTGGGCATCTCCATCGTCGGCGGCCTGCTCATCTCCCAGGTGCTGACGCTCTACACCACGCCCGTGGTCTACCTCTACATGGGCCGGCTGGGCGCGTGGCTGGGCCGCGGCCGCAAGAAGAAGCCCGCCGAGCCGATGCCCGCCGAGGCGCCCGCGTCATGAACGTCTCCGCGCCCTTCATCAGGCGCCCCGTCGCCACCACCCTCTTGGCGGTGGCGGTGGTCCTGGCGGGCGGAGCGGGCTACACGCAGCTGCCG
>DASRTX010000699.1:0-4348 GCA_035655715.1 Myxococcales bacterium
CTGGAAACCAGCGATCAGCGGAATGAAGGCGTCGAAGTGCTGCGCGTTGGTGATCTCGTAGTACACGGTCGGCGAGCCAGCGCCCTCCGCGTTCTTGTTCGCGCCCAGGTAGGCGCGCGAGGCGTGGTTCACCGGAACGAGCGTGTCCGCCCTTCCCTGCACCAGGATGGTGGGAACCCCGTGGAGGCGGCCGTTGCGCAGCACTTCCTGGATTCCTGCCTTGAGCGCATTCGACTTCGCGAGCAGATCGCCGGTGAGCGCCGCGCCCGAGGCATCCTGCCCGGTGAACAGGGTGCGCAGGCAGGCCGCGCCGTCGACGTTGAAGTCGGTGCCCGAAAGGCCGGCGTTCTTGGCCGTCGGCGACAGCGACAACCGATCCGCCTTCGCTGCGGCGGTCGCGCCCGTCGCGTCGCTGTCGTTGATGATCTCGATGCCGCTCGAGCTGCCTGCTCCCGATGCGAACGCGCCCATCGGACCCGGGACGCCGTTTCCCGTCGCGAAGATGACCGCCAGCGCATTGCCGGTCCCCGACCCGGCGGTCGCGGGCGTCGGGGCGGAGCTGGTGGTGTTGTCCACGAACGCGAAGCTGTATCCGCAGAGATTGTCCTTCACGCTCGAGCGGGAATAGGCATTCGCGTACGTGACCGCCACCGAGGGCGTCGCGTAGGTGGCGAAATGCGAGCTGTGGATGATGTTCGACTCGCTCTCCCACCCCGCCTGCTGCAAGCGCGTGAGCGCCTCGTTCGACTGGTCCGGCTGCGTGGCGGCGTTGAGCAGGCCCTTGGCCTTCAGCGCCGCGCAGCGGTTGTTGAACTGGGCGGCGGTCATGAACTGCGTGTTCGCGGGCTGGCCCGTGGCTCCCGCGGCGCACCCCTGGTAGAGCACCGCCAGCGTCGTGTAGTCGTAGAGGGACTTCGCGCTGGCGGACACGGTGGCGCCGCCGCGCTGGATGGTGGCGGTCGAGCCGACCTGGACCTGGGGTTCGCCCGCAACCACGCCGCTGATGAAATGCTCCGTGTCCTGCTCCGCGGCGGCGAGGGCCGCCCCGCCGCCGTTGGAGACGCTGGCCGCGATGGTGAGGATCTGCCCCGGGTGGTACACGCGCGGAGTCTTGCCGTCGCTCTGCGCCGTCCCGAACTTCTGGTTGAGGACGTAGTAGGCGAATTCCACCGCGTGGAGCGTGTACTTGCCCCAGTCCTTCTCCGGGTTCTGCTGCGAGTGCGCGTGCTTGACCGCGAATCGATTGGGGTTGGCGGTGTTGAAGGCGGCGCGGTCGGCATCGCTGATGGGCGCGTTGAAGTTCGAGCGGGCGCCTGCGTTGCTCCGCACCGCCCGCATTCCGTCGATCTCGTTGACGGTATCGGCCTCGAGATCATGCACGCCCATCCCGCTGCCCTTGTCGGTGTAGGCGACGGCGCAGCCGTGCTTGAGACCCCACTCCCCTGCCGTGGCGATGGCGCCGTAGACGCCGCGCGACCCGGACGAGGTGGCGGTGACGATGCAGGGGTTGTTCTTGTCGAACGAGCCGGGCACCTGCACCATCATGGTGGCGTTCTGGGCGCCCGACCCATCGTCGTCGAAGGCCAGGTACTCCTCGCCCGCCACCATCCCCTCGCCCAGCGTGTTGCCGCCGTTCACGTCGACGTTGGGCCCGTAGAGCACGCCATAGCCGCCGGCGGGCGTGGGATCGATCAGCGCGCGGTAGTTCACGTAGATGGTCCGCTTGCGCAGCTCGGCCACGGTCGGGTTGGCGGGATCCGCGAAGCCGGGCGCCGCGTTCGATTGGAGCCCCGACTTGCCGAGACCGCCGGTGAGCAGATCGTCGGTGGTTCCGTCGTACGTGTTCTTGATGATGGTGCCCTTCACGAACGACGGCAGCTCGTTGATGTCGGGACTGGAGTGGCACGCGGCGAGCGCGAGGAGCAGCGGAAGAATGCGCTTCGTCAAAGGAGGAGCCTCCGGACCAGGTTGGGCAACTTGTAGAGAGACTCCACACGCCGGTCAATGTAAGGGAACGTCGCCCAGCGGCCTGGGCTAGAGTGGGCCGCATGAGAAACGTGCTGGCGGCGGCTGCCTTGCTGCTCGCCTTCGCGCTCGGCGCGGGCGTGGTCTGGCATTTCACGCACCGCGAGGCGAAGCTGCCCGACGCGCCGGCGCTGATCCTCAAGGTCCGCGAGGTCGCCCGCCTGGAGACCCTCGACGTCTCGCTCTACAAGAAGATCGACTTTTCGCCCGACCCGCGCGAGCAGTCCACCGTCTGGGGCGCGCTGGCGCAGTGGGCCAGCTACTCGGTGCGGCCGCCGCAGGGCCGCGCCATCGTCTTTGCGGTGGCCCACCTCGGCGTGGATCTGCGCAAGCTGGACGAGGGCTCTCTCCGAGTAAGCGGCCGCACCGTGGAGGTGGTGCTGCCGCGGGTGCAGACGCAGGTGGAGCTACAGCCCGCGGAGACCGAGATCATCGGCTCCAACCTCGACTCGAAGCAGACCGCGCAGCTCTTCGAGCATGCCCGCAACGCCTTCGAGGCGGAAGCCGCCGGCGACAAGGGGCTTCAAGAGCGCGCCCGGGAATCGGCGCGGCAGTCGCTGCGCTCGCTCTTCGTGGGGCTGGGATTCACCGAGGTGCTCTTCGTGGACAAGCTCTCCGCGGAACCCGCGCATGGATGATTTCGCGCGCCACTGGACGCTCGATCCCGGGATCGACTTCCTCAACCACGGATCTTTTGGCGCCTGCCCGAGGCCTGTCCTCGAGGCGCAGGCGGAGCTGCGCGCGCGCATGGAGCGGCAGCCGGTGCGGTTCCTGGCGCGCGAGTTGGAGGGGCTGCTCGACGAGGCGCGGGCAGCGCTCGCGCGACTGGTGGGCGCGGATGCGGACGATCTGGCGTTCGTGCCCAACGCCACCACCGGCGTGAACACGGTGGTGCGCTCGCTCGATCTGCAGCCGGGGGACGAGCTCTTGACCACCGATCATGCCTACAACGCCTGCCGCAACGCCCTGGGGTGGCACGCGCGGCGCGGCGTCCAGATCGCGGTAGCGCAGGTGCCTTGGCCCGTCGAACGGCCGCAGCAAGTGATCGAGGCGGTGCTCGGCGCGGTCACGCCGCGCACCCGGCTCCTCCTGCTCGATCACGTCACCAGTCCGACGGGTCTGGTCTTTCCGGTGCGCGAGATCGTCCGCGGGCTCGAGGAGCGAGGCATCGACACGCTGGTGGACGCGGCGCACGCGCCGGGCATGCTGCCGTTGGACCTCGCGGCCCTTGGCGCGGCCTACTACACCGGCAACTGTCACAAGTGGCTCTGCGCGCCCAAGGGCGCCGCCTTCCTCTACGTGCGGCGGGACCGCCAGGCCGGCATCCGCCCGCTCACCATCAGCCACGGCGCCAACGCCAACCGCCCCGAGCGATCGCGCTTCCGGCTGGAGTTCGACTGGTGCGGCACGGTGGACCCTTCGCCGTTCCTCTGCGTGCCGCACGCCATCCGCTTCCTCCAATCGCTGCTGCCCGGCGGCCTGCCCGAGCTGATGCGACGCAACCACGCGCTGGCGCTGCGCGGCCGCGATTTGCTCTGCGAGGCGCTGGGCGTTCCACCGCCCGCGCCGGAGCAGATGCTGGGCTCCCTGGCCTCGGTCCCCCTGCCCGACTGGCGCGGCGCGCCGCCGCAGGGCGCCTTCTGGCACCCGCTGCAGAAGGCTTTGCTGGAGAAGCACCGCATCGAGGCGCCGCTGATGGTCTTCCCCGCCCTTCCCAAGCAGCTGGTCCGCATCTCCGCGCAGATCTACAACTTGGAAGCGCAATACGCGCGGCTCGCCTCAGCGCTTCGGGTCGAGATCGCGTAGCGCCTGGGGCGTGTCCGCGTCGAGGAACGGGCGCCCGTCGCCCCAGGCGAGGCGCACCCAGCGCACGTACTGCAAGATCGCCCGCGGCCCCACCGCGCGAGGATTCGCCAGGAGCTCGTCCGCCGCCCTGAGGCAGGGGTCGCGGCGCCACACCGCGCAGAGGGGCTGCAGGGCGGCGCCTCCTTCCGGCACCGCGGCGTCGTGACCCGTCAAGGCCGCGACCAGCGCGTCGATCAGCGCCGCGTCGGGCGCAAAGGGCATGTCGGCGGCGCAGGCGAACACCAGCTCGTGGCGGGAGACGCGCAGGCCGGCGGCCAGCCCCGCGAGCGGCGTTTGCTGCGCGCAGCCGTCCTCGACCAGCTCTACGCCGGCGGCGAGCGCCGCATACTTCGTCGGATCCTTGGCGGTGATGGCGATCTGCGCGAAGCCCAGCGACCGCAGACCGCGCAGCACCTGCTCGATCATGGTCGCGCCGCGAAATGGCGCCAGCGCCTTGTCGCTGCCAAATCTCCTGCTC
>DASRTX010000700.1:0-2127 GCA_035655715.1 Myxococcales bacterium
CGATCGTCGGCCACGACATCTCGGCCGTCCTGATCGGCTGCTTCATCCTCGCCTTCGGCTGGTTCGGATTCAACCCCGGCAGCACGCTCGGAGCAGCTTCCAACGGCAACCTGCGCATCGGCACCGTCGCGGTGACCACCATGCTGGCCGGCTGTACGGGGACGTTCGGCGCCATCCTCTACATGTGGATTCTCAAGGGCAAGCCGGACGCCTCGATGTCGGGGAACGGCCTGCTCGCGGGCCTGGTGGCGATCACCGCCCCCAGCGGGTTCGTCAGCGCCCCCAGCGCTGCCATCATCGGCCTGGTCGCGGGCCTGCTGGTCTGCGTGAGCGTGTCGTTCGTGGAGAACGTGCTCAAGGTGGACGACCCGGTCGGAGCCATCTCCGTGCACGGCGCCAACGGGTTGTGGGGCGTCCTCGCCGTCGGCCTCTTCGCCGACGGGACCAGCAACTACGGCGGAAGCTGGAACGGCGTGACCGGCTCGGTCACCGGGCTCTTCTACGGCGACGCAACCCAGCTCGCCGCGCAGCTGGTGGGCATCTCCACGCTGCTGGGCGTGGTCTTCACGCTCAGCTTCGCCATCAACATGGCGCTCGAGTATTTCGTCGGACACCGGGTGTCGGCCGAGTCCGAGCTGGACGGCCTCGACATTCCGGAGATGGGTCAGCTCGGCTATCCCGAGTTCGTGTTCCGGCCTGAACCCGCCTTTGCCAGGGCTGCGTGAATTCCGGAGAGGGGTGGGAGGCGCTGAACCGGCCTGCCACCCCTCTTCGCCAAACCAGGAGCCTCATGGACACGGATTTGATGACCTCGGAGCAGGGACCGCTTGCCGCCCCACTTCCCGCCACCCTCGCCGCCATCCCCGAGACGGCCCGCGGGCTCGTCTTCAGTATGTTCGTCGATCCTCACGCCTTGGAGAAGAACGACCGGACCGAGCTGCTGGCGCGCCTGCGCGACGGGATCGCGGCGCATCCGGAGATCGCGGAGCTGCGCGTGGTCTTTGGCATGGCGCTGTGCGTGGATCTGGAAGTCCAGGAAGCCATCGAGCAGCTGCAGCACGCGGTGCGGCTCGATCCGGACAGCTTCATCGCGCACCTCAAGATGGGCGAGCTGTGGATGCGGCTGCGGGTGTGCAGGAAGGCCGAGGAGCATACGCGGCGCGCTGCCGCGCTGGCGCGGAACCTCGCGCAGGCCGAGCTGTCGCGCCGCCAGGGCGCGGCCATCCGGACGCTGCTCCGCGACGGGGTCGAGCGCGGCGGGCACGGGGCCGTTTCCGGGCTCCGCGGATTGCTGCGACGGCTCTGGTCGCGTGGCGGCGCGCTCTCCCCTGCGGAAGATCCTGGGCGATGATCAGCGCGCCGCGGACGACACGGTTGCCGGCGCGCGCCCGTAGCGCACCGTCGCAAACCCGGTCAAGAGGCCCACCAGGCTTCCTGGCAGGATGATCGCGAGATAGTGCGCACCCTGCATGCTGGCCACCCCGAACGCGAGCACGGCGCCGATGAAGGTCCCGAAGGCGAGCGTCCACCCCATCTGTCCGACCTTGCGCGCGAACAGCCCGATCAGCACGCCGGCGAGGACGCCCTTGATGGTCGAGCCGACCACGATTCCGAGAAGCTGCGCGCGCACCTCGGGAGTGAACCACGCGCTGAGCCCGTCGAGGATTCCCAGCAGCCCTCCAGCCACGACCGCGACGCCGATCCGGTTCATGCCGTCTCCTGTCCTTGACCGCGCAGTTGCGGTCTCACCCTGTCCTTATTCCGGACCGGCAGGATCCTTTAACGACGGGTGAAAAGCAGAATCAATCCGCGGCCTATGAGGTAAGCGGCCAGGATGCCGAGCGCGGCGCGGTGGCGCCTCGCCAGCCGCAGTGCCCGATGCAGAAGGCCTTCGTGGAACGCGGAGACGGCCGCGCCGTCGAGAAAGCGAACGACGTCCGCCGCGAGCGAGAGCACGTCGGGGTACCGGTCCTCGCGGCGCGGCGCGGTGGCCTTCGCGGCCATGGCCAGCGCCGCGCGTGGCGGTCGATCGGGAAGCAGCGCACGCAGGATCGCGCCCAGCGAAAAGACGTCGGCGCGCTCGTCCATCTCGCCGCTCCTGCCCTGCTCCTGCTCCGGCGACATGAA
>DASRTX010000701.1:0-2956 GCA_035655715.1 Myxococcales bacterium
CGAGCATCTGCGTAGCCCAGGGACCCGCCAGCACCCTGCTGAGGTCGAGCACGCGCAGGTGCGAGAGCGGCTTCATCCGGCGGCATGATAGACCGTGCGCATGGCCACAGACACCCTGGATGTGGAGCAGTTGATCGGCTGGGACTACCTGCTCAACGACGACGAGCGGCTGGTGCGCGCCAACGTGCGCCGGTTCGTCCAGGAGCGGTGCATGCCCCGCATCGTCGCCGACTACGAGGCGGGCAAGTTCCGGCTGGAGCTGGTGCCGGAGCTGGCCGCGCTGGGGCTTCTGGGCGCGAATCTGGAAGGGTACGGTTGCGCCGGCATGGGCGCCCTGGCCTACGGGCTCGCCTGCCACGAGCTGGAGGCGTGCGATTCGGGGCTGCGCTCGTTCGTCTCGGTGCAGACCAGCCTGGCGATGTACGCAATCTACAAGTTTGGCTCCAAGGAACAGAAAGAGCGCTGGCTGCCGGAGATGGCGGCGGGGCGCGCGGTGGGGTGCTTCGGCCTCACCGAGCCTGGTCACGGCTCCGATCCCGGCGGCATGGAGACGCGCGCCGAGCGCGACGGCAAGAGCTGGGTGCTGCACGGCCGCAAGCTCTGGATCACCAACGCGCAGATCGCGCACGTGGCGGTGGTCTGGGCGCGCACGGGAGACGGGATCCGCGGCTTCATCGTGGAGCGGGAACGTCCGGGATTTTCGGCGGAGGAGATCCCGCACAAGCTGTCGATGCGCGCCTCGGTCACCGGCGGCCTGTTGCTCGACGGCGTGCGCGTGCCCGAGGAGAACCGCCTGCCGGAGGCGTCCGGCCTCAAGGCGCCGCTGGCCTGCCTCGACAATGCGCGCTTCGGCGTGGCCTGGGGCGTTCTGGGCGCGGCGCGGGCGTGCCTCGAGCTGGCGCTCGACTACGCGCGCCAGCGGACGCAGTTCGGGGTGCCCATCGCGGCCAAGCAGCTGGTGCAGCTGGAGCTGGCCGACGTCGCGAGCGAGGTGGTGAAGGCGTCGCTGCTCGCGGTGCACTGCGCCCGCCTCAAGGAATCGGGCCGCCTGCATCCCGCCCAGACCAGCCTGCTCAAGCGCAACAACTGCCGCATCGCATTGGAGGCCGCGCGGCGGTGCCGGGCGGTGCTGGGAGCCAACGGGGTGGCGGGCGAGTTCCACGTCCTGCGTCACGCCGCCAATCTGGAATCGACCTTCACCTACGAGGGCACCGACCAGATCCACACGCTGTCCATCGGCCGCGCGCTGACCGGCCAGGCGGCGTTCTAGCGGGACGCCGCCATCTCCACCAGCGCGAATCCCTTCTCGCGCGCCTCGGTGGCCAGCGCGCGGAAGCGCCCGTCGGCGTCCTGCGCCTGTCCGGCGGCGGCCAGGGCGCGGGCCAGCAGCAGCTCTGCCTCGAGACGCTGCGGAACCTGGATCAGGCCGGGCAGCGTCTTGCGCAGGCGCGCGATGGCCTGATCGGGATGCTTCTCGGCCAGCTCGACGTCCGCGGCGGCAATCTGCGCGCTGCCTTCCTGGGGCGTGCGTTCCGCGGCCCGCACCGACAGCGCGCGAGCCTCGACCAGCCTTCCCGCCGCCGCCAGCACGCGCGCCAGGGCCGCCTCGGCCTCGCTGGAGTCCACCTGTGCGCGCTTGTGTTGCGCAACCGCCGCGCGCGCGGCGACCTCCGCCTCGGCCAGCCGGCCCATGTCCCGGTAGAGCCCGGCCAGCCGCAGCTTGCCGTCGCCGCTGCGCGCCGTCTCCCCCATGGAGTCGAGCTGGCCGATGCCGTCGCGCAGCGCTTCCTCCGCTTCGGCAACCCGCCCCAGCGCGTGCAGCGATTCGCCCTGCTTGCGGCGCGTCTGCGCCACGGTGGTGGCGTCGTGGATCTCCTTGGCGATGGCGGTGGCCAATTCCATGGTCTGCAGCGCCTTGCGGGGATCGCCGCGGGCCAGGTACAGGCCGCCCAGGCTCTCCTGCGAAATGGCTTCGGCGTGGCGGTCGCCGGTCTGCTGGTTCAGTTCCAGCGCGCGCAGCCCGGCCTTCTCTGCGCCCTCCGGGTCGCCCGCCCGCTCCAGCATCTGGCCGATGTTGCCGTGCATCGCCGCCACGCCGGGCAGGTCGCCGGCGCGCTCGTACATCGGCAGCGCCTGCCGGTAGACGGCCAGCGCGCTGGCCGAGTGCTGCATGTCGCTCTCGATGTTCGCGAAACCGTGCATGGCGCGCGCGAGATCGTTCTCGTCGCCCAGCTCGGTGAAGACCGCTTCCGCCTCGAGGAAGAGCGCGCGCGCCCCGGGCAGATCGCCGGTCCGCCAGGCGGCGTGGGCGCGGCGGAGCAGGGCGCGGCCGGCGGAGTAGGGATTCCCGATCTGCCGGAAGAGGTCGTACGCCTGCACCGCGCGTTGGAGCGCGCGTGGGCGATCGCCGAGCAGGGCCGCCGCCGAGCTCTCGTACATCAGCGCGTCCCCCTCCAGCTCGCGCGCGCCCAGCGTCCTGGCCTTTTCCGCCGCGCTGCGGGCGGCGGCGTCCTGGCGCTGGTACTGGGAGACGGCGCCGCATGCCTGCGCCTCCGCGATCTCCACCCGCGGATCGCGTGAGGCGCCCTCCGCGGAGCTGCGCACCTGCTCGATGGTGTCGAGCGCATCCTTGCCGCGGCCGGCGAAGACCTGCGCCTGGGCCAGATTCAGGCCGTAGTCGATGGTTGCGGGAAAGAAGTCGTGCAGCGATCGGTACAGTTCCACCGCCCGGGCCCACTCGCGGCGCGAGACGCGCCAGCGCGCCTCGACCTGGAGCTGCTGGTCGCGGCCCAGGCGCGCGGCATTGTCGAGGGCCAGCCGGGCCTCGCGCTCCTCGTCGGCCTGCCGGCCCAGGCGGCGGAACACCTCGGCCAGCGCGGCGTGTGCGAGCGGAAAGGAGGGATCCGACTTCGTCGCCTGCTCGAGCAGGGGCCGCGCGCCCAGCGCGTCGAAGAGG
>DASRTX010000702.1:0-13598 GCA_035655715.1 Myxococcales bacterium
TGGAGACACCCCACTCGAACAAGCTCGGCAGGTACGGGTCCGGCGCGAAGGGCATCGTTCCCTTCAGATCCATGGCGAAGACCACCACGTTGGCCCGGTCGAGGACCACGCCGCCGCAGGCGAGGAGAGCGCCCCAGAAGAGCGTCTTCGGATTTTCGCGGAGCCTCGCCACTCCGAGGATGAGGAGCGGCACCAGGCCGCCGAGCAGGACTTCGGCGCCGAACAGCATCGCCTTGGAGCCGCTGAACGCCGCGCCGAGCTGGCCGCGGATGGCGAGATCGGAGACCCGCCCCGCCTCGAACACGAGCAGCGCCCAGAAGCCAAGCTTGCCCAGCGACGCCAGCTGCGGGATGGGCAGCGCCCTGCCCCAGGCCCTTGCCATCCACATCTCCACCAGGATGACCAGCGAGAGGCCGGCGGCGATGGAGGAGACGAAGAACCAGACCGGCATCATCGGCGACCACCAGGCCGCGTCCAGCTTGTCCGGCATGAGCAGGAAGAGCGAGCCGAGCGAGCTCTGGTGCATGGTGGAGAGAGTCACCGCCGCGATGGCCAGCATGATGGGAACCGGGTGCTTCTCCTCGGGCGCGGGGCGGAATGCCCAGGCGAGGAAGGCGAAGACCACGAAGGCGAGCGCGGTCAGTCCCGGGTTGCGGGACATCAGCCAGACGAACAGCGTCACCGCGACCACCACCCAGACCGGCGCGCCCGTCTTCCAGCGCGCCATCGCCTTCTGCATGCCCAGGTGCTCGAAGACGACGGGCATGAACTCGAAGGCGAGGATGGTGACGTAGAGGCCGACGCACCACGAGACCTCGAACATCGCCGAATGCTCCGGCGCCTGCACCCCGAGTTGCCAGAAGTGCCAGGGCAGGCCCAGGTCGGCGACCAGCGTCACCGTCACGAACGAGTAGCTGAGCAACCCGATCAGCACGGCGCTCCGACCGATGCCGTAGAGGTCCTGCCGCCGGAACACGTAGATGATCCCGGCGGTGGCGAAGGCGCCGGCGGCCACCGCGATCCAGATCAGATCGAAGACGATCCATAGGCCCCAGGCATAGGTGTCGGAGAGATGCGTGGACCCGCCCAGGCCGAGGGCGAACCGGGCCACGAAGGAGATGGCGCCGAAGACCATCAGCGCGACGAGCAGCATGCTGGCCGGCGTCCAGAACTTCTTCTCCAGCGGCGCGAACTCCACGTGATGCTCTTCGACCTCCGCTTTCCCGACCAGGAGCTTGCGCTGCCCGAGCCTGTACACCGCGCCCAGCAGCGCGCCGATCGCGATCACCGCGCGCGGCACCATCGCCAATGCCGCCGCGCTCCGTGCCGGATAGCTGGTCATGCTCACGTCGGGCAAACCGATCTTGTCGAAGGGAACGGAGGAGAGGTACAGGGTGGCGGTCCCGCCGGCCTCCTTCTCGCCGTAGATGTGGTCGATGTACTTGCCGTTCCCGTCCGCGATGCGGCCCTTGGCCAGCTTGAGCATGTCCTCGCGCTCGCCGAAGTGGAGGGCGTCCGCCGGGCACGCCTTCACGCAGGCCGGCATGGCGACCTGGTCGACGTAGCGCTTCTGCTCGAAGAGAGTCAGCGGCACGCCGTTCAGCTCCAGCGGGGCGACGGAATGCAGCCGATCCGAGCAGAGGGTGCACTTGCTGATCTTGGGCGCCAGCGAGTTCCACTCCGCGGAGATGGCGCCGAAGGGGCAGGCCCACATGCAGTACCTGCAGCCGATGCAGATCTCGGGGTGGTAGACGACCGGGCCTTCGTCGGTCTTCTTCAGCGCCGTCACCGGACAGGCGGACACGCAGGCCGGCTCGTCGCAATGCATGCACTGGCGCTTGGTGAAGATGTCGCGGAAGCCGGCGGGCGCCTTGGGGTCGTCGATCTCGTGGTGCGTGATCAGCATGAAGGTGTCGGCATCCAGCTTGGTCGGGTTCTGGTAGGTGCCGAACACGCTGTCCGTCTGCAGCTGGGTCGGGACGCCGTCGAGGCCGTTCCACTCCTTGCAACTCACCTGGCAGGCATGGCAGCCGATGCACTTGGTGGTGTCGATCAGCTTGGCGTAGCTCATCGCCGACCTCCCGAGCGCGGGGCCAACGACGAGACCGCCAGCTCTCCAGCGGCGTCCTTGGCCGGCACCACGTTCACCAGGCAGGCCTTGGTCTCCTGCGTTCCGGCGCCGGGATCGCCGGCGTCGATGGTGAGCACGTTGGTGCTGGGTCCACGCGACAATCCCTTGAAGCCCCAGTTGTAAGGCATCCAGACGATGGTCACCTCCTGGCCCGCGATGCGCAGCGTCTGCATCCGCCGCGTCACCACCGCCTTGACCACCATTTCCCCGCGCGCCGAGCTGACGCGGGTCCAGTCTCCGGTCTTGATTCCCAGCTTCGCGCCCAACTCCACCGGCATCTCGATCATCGGCTCCGGCGCCAGCTCGTTGAGCCAGGGGATGTTGCGCGTGGTGGAGCCCGCGCACCAGTGCTCGGCCATGGACGAGGTCATCAGCACGTAGGGGAAGTCCTTCGCCGTGCCGATGGGCTGCTTCCCCGGCACCCGCGGATACTTCAGGCAGGGGTTGTTCTGCGCTCCGGGGTGCAGCAGGTTCGAAACCGGGCTCTCCACCGGCTCGTAGAATTCGGGCAAAGGCCCGTCCTTGGGCACGTAGGCCACGTCCCGGGGCATGCCCGGCTCCTTCGCGTCCGGGTCCTCGTACGTGTTGGCCATCAGCTTGCCCACGCCCTCGGCGCCCATGCGGAACGGCTGGTGTCCCTCGGGCGTGTCGGGGCCCTTGGTCGGGTCGGGCACGTCCGGGACGTCGATGCCCACCCACTTTTTCTGGGTTTTGTCCCACTGGATCATCGGGACCGCGGCAGCGAGGATGTTCCCCTTCGCGTCGCGCGCCGGCATCGGCTGGCCGTCGGCGTCGCAGGAGGCGCGGTTGTAGAGGATCTTCATGTTGCCCGGCCAGGTCCACGCGTAGGTCGAGTTCAAGGTGAGCCCGGTCTGCTTCAACCGCTCGGCCCGGAAGTTGCGCCGCTTGGTCAGGTTCTTCCCGCGCGCGAAGCACCCTGCGTAGATCCACGCTCCCGAAGAGGTCGAGCCGTCCGCCTGCAACTCGCCGATCCCGGCGACCAGGTCCCCCTGCTTGAGGTTTTTGGCGGGCACGTCCTTCCAGGCCCGGCCGTTGATTTCTTGCAGCACGGCCTCGGCCAGCCCTTCTCTTGGATAGTTCCAGTTCGCCTTGAGGATGGCCGCGTCCTTGGCGTCGGTGGAGCCCTTGTACAGGTCGCGCACGCGGCGGAACACCTCGTCGATCACGTCCAGATCGGGCCGCGCCTGGCCGGGCGGCTTCACGCCCGCATAGCGCCACTGGAGCAGGCCGCCCGAGTTGCTGAGGCAGCCTTCCTTCTCCATGAAGTACGCCGCGGGGAGCAGGATCACCTCGGTCTGGATCTTCTTCGCGTCCGTTCCCGGCGCCTGCCAGAAAGCGGCAGTCTCCGTCTCCCACAGCTCCTGCACCACCATGAAGTCGATCTTCGACAGCGCCTCGCGCACGTAGTTGAGATTCGGGTTGGTCACCATTGGATTTTGGCCCAGCACCCAGAGGAGCTTCATCTCCCCGGCGTACGAGGCATCGACGATGCCCATCGTGGCGTAGTCCTTCTTGCCGCTCCGCTTGGGAAGCCAGCCGTACCCGAAGTCGTTCTCCGCGGTCCCGTTCTCGCCGAACCAGGCCTTGAGGCCGTTCAGCACCATCTTGCGGTTGAAGGTCCCGTTGTCCTTCGTCCAATCGGCGAGCGTAGGCTGGGAGAGCGCAGGGGAGTCGTTGTAGCCGAACATGTAGTTGGCCAGCACCGACATGTCGCAGGCGCCCTGCACGTTGGGCTCGCCGCGCAGCGCGTTCACGCCTCCGCCGATCTTGCCGATGTTCCCGAGCAGGAGTTGGAGGATGCAGTAGCAGCGGATGTTCTGGACGCCCACCGTATGCTGCGTCATCCCCAGCGCGTAGAGGATGGTGCCGGGCCGGTTCTTGGCGAACAGCTCGGCGATCTCCTCGATCTGCTTCGCGGGGATGCCGCTGATCTCCTCCGCCACCTGTGGCGTGTAGCGCGAGAAGTGCGTGCGCAGCTTCTGGAACACGCACTGCGGGTCCTCGAGCGAGCTCGCCTTCTTGGGCTTCTTGTCCTTGCCCAGCTGGTATCCCCAGGAGGCCATGTCGTACTTGTGCTTCTCGCGGTCGTAGCCGGTGAAGAGACCGTCCGCGATGCCGAAATCGTCGCGCGCCAGATAGAGCGCGTTGGTGTGCAGCTTCACGTACTCGGCGTCGTACCAGCCGTTCTCGATCACCAGCCGGATGACCGCGCCGAGGAAGGCGATGTCCGCGCCTGGCCGGATGCGCGCGTACACGTCGGCGATGTCGGACGTGCGGTTGTAGCGCGGATCGACGTGGATGATCTTGGCGCCCTTTTCCTGCGCCTTGCGGATCCACTTCATCGCCATCACGTGGTTTTCGGCGGTGTTGGACCCCTCGATGAGGAAGACCTTGGAGTGTTCCAGGTCCGCCCAGTGGTTGGTCATCGCGCCGCGGCCGAAGGAGGCCCCCAGACTGGGGACCGTGGGGCTGTGTCAAAGTCTCGCTTGATGCTCGACGTAGTTGGTGCCGAACAGCCGGCCCATCTTGTTCCACAGGTAGCACTCCTCGTTGGTGTTCTGGGCGCCGCCCAGGAACGCGATGGCGTCGGTGCGGTTGGCGGGAAGCTCCCGATCCCCGTCCTTCTCGGTCGCGGTCCAGGTCGCGTCGCGGGTCGACTTGATCTTCTTCGCGATCTTGTCGAGCGCCTCGTCCCAGCTGATGTCGGTCCAGCGATCCGAGCCGGGCGCGCGGTACCTGGGCAACGTCAGACGCTGCTTCGAGTCGTGCGTGGCCAGCGCCGCGGCCCCTTTCACGCAGAGCGAGCCTTCGTTCACCACGCCGTCGGGATCGCCTTCGAGGTTGACCAGCTTTCCCTCGATGACGTGGCCCACCATCGAGCAGCCGCAGGAACAGAAGTTACAGACGGTGGTGAATTCCTTGGCGCCGGCGAGCCTCATCTCCGCTGCGCGAGAGGCCTGCGGCGGGAGCAGGGTGTCCAGTGCGACACCCGCGCCGCCGGTCGCAAGAACCTTGAAGATTTCCCTTCGGCCGACGGACATGGGAGGCTCCTTCGTGAAGGGGTCGACGGTACGCGATCAGGGCGCGACGGTAAGTTGGCCCAAGTGCCTACAGACCCGACCCTCGCCCAGATGCTCCTCTGGAAGCGCGAGCCACCGTTTCCACCAGGAGTTGGGAGCCCATGGGTTCGAGGATCGCCATCGCAGCAGCCGGGATCTGTCACCGCTATGGACGCCGCTGGGCGCTGATCGACGTCGGCTTCGAGCTGCCCGAAGGCGCGGCGACGATGGTCGCGGGACGGAACGGCTCCGGCAAGTCCACGCTCCTGCGTGCGCTGGCGACCGCCGTCCGCGCCGATCGCGGGACCATTCACGTCCTCGGCGTCGATGCGCGCGCCGAGCGCGATCGCGCGCGGGAGAGCATGGCTCTCCTCGACCACCGCACGCACCTGTACGAGCCGTTCACCGCGCTGGAGAACCTCCGGCTCGCAGCGCGCTTCCTCGGCCAGCCCGACACGCGCGCGGCGCTCCTCACGCGGCTGGACGAAGTAGGACTCGCCGATCGCGCCGACGATCCCGTGCGCGGCTTCTCCGCCGGCATGCGCAAGCGGCTGGCGCTGGCCCGCGTCCTCTTGAAGCAGGCAGAGGTAGTGCTCCTCGACGAACCTTACGGCGACCTCGATCCGCCCGGCTTCGTGCTGGTGGATCACATGCTCGAGCGGCTTCGCGCGCAGGGCGTCACCGTGCTGATGGCCACCCACCTGCTTCGCCGGGGGCAGGCCCTCTGCTCGCGCGCGCTGGTGCTCGAAAGCGGCCGGCTGATCTTCTCCGGCCCGGCTGCCAGCATGCCGCAGCCGGCCCGCACCGACGCGGGCTTCGCGGAGGGCGCATGAGCGGCCTCGTCATCGCGCTGCGCAAGGATCTTCTCTTGCAGTGGCGGGGACGCCTGCAGATCGTCGCCGTCTTCGCTTTCGGCGCGGCGGCGCTGCTCCTCTTCAGCTTCGCGGTCGGTCCCGATTCCCTGGCGCTGCGCCAGCATGCGGCCGGCTTCCTCTGGCTGGCGCTCTTGCTCGCCTCCACGCTCTCGCTCGCGGAGAGCTTCGAGCACGAGCTGGAAGATCGCGCGATCGAGGGCCTTCTGCTGCTGCCCGCTGGCCCGCGCGCGCTCTACTACGGCAAGGCCATCGCCAACTGGACGCAGCTCGCGCTCCTCGGCGTGGCGCTGGTCCCGGTGATGGTGGTGCTCTATGACGCCGGGACCACGCGCCTCTTGCCCTTGCTCGGCATCATCCTGCTGGGCACGGCGGGCCTCTCCGCGCCGGGAACGCTCTACGCCGCCATGACCGCGCAAGCCCGCGCGCGGCAGGCGCTCCTGCCGCTGTTGCTCTTTCCCCTGGTGGTGCCCGTCCTGCTCGCCGCCGTCAAGGCCACCTCGCTGGTCATCCTCGGCGATCCGATGGGCCAGCTACGCCCTTGGACCACTCTGCTCGGCCTGTTCTGCGTGGTACACGTCTCGCTCTGCGGCCTCCTCTTCGGCCGCGTCGTGGAGGACGGATGAGCCCCCGGTCGCGACAGTGGCTCGCCCCTGCGCTCGTGGTGGTCGGCGCGGCGCTCGTCTGCGCCGGCTCGGCCTGGGGCCTCTTCAAGGCTCCGCCCGAAGTCTTCATGGGCGAGGTGCAGCGCATCATGTACGTGCACGTGCCCACCGCCTGGAACGCGATGCTGGCGCTGAGCTTCGCCTTCGGCTGCGCGCTGGCCTTCCTCCTCACCGGCGACTGGAAGTGGGACAATCGCCTGGAAGCGGCGCTGGAGATGGGGGTGGTGCTCTCGCTCTTGCTCTGCATGCAGGGAGCCATCTGGGCGAAGCCGACCTGGGGGGTGTGGTGGGACTGGGACCCGCGCCTCACCACCACGGCGGTGCTGGTGCTCGCCTTCGGTGCCATCCTCGCGCTGCGCGCGTTCGTGGAGGATCCGGGGCGCCGCGCCGTCTGGTCGGCCGTGGCCTGCGTGATCGCCTTCGCCGACGTTCCCATCGTCTACTTCTCGGTGAAGTGGTGGAACTCGCTGCACCAGGCCCAATCCACTCCGGAGACCGTCTCCAGCGCCTTCCACTGGCCGCTTCGCATCAACGCCTTCGGAATCCTCTTTCTCTGGACCGGGCTGGTCGCTTTGCGCGCGCGGCTTTCCGCCCTGCGGCTGCGCGAGGAGACCGCGCCGCCTCCGCCCGCGGAAGCCGCGGCCGCAACGCCTGCCCAGGGTGCCTGGTGAGCGGCGTCATCCAGGGCGGAGAGGAATTCGTCATCGCCGCGTATGCGGTCACGGCGGCGGTGCTCTCTGCGTATGCCGCCTCGATCTACTTCCGCCTCCGCGCGGAGAAGCGGCGCGCCTCGCGCGAGGAGGGACGATGAGCGCCCCCTCGGTGCGGCGCCGCAGGACCAGGTGGTTCGCCGCTGCCGCGCTGGCGGCCGCGGGCAGCGCGGTCCTGGCGATCGCGGTCAGCGGCATCGGCAACAATCTGGTCTATTACTGGGGACCCAAGGAGCTGCGCGCGGCGGGGAGCAAGGCGATGGGAGCCACCATCCGCCTGGGCGGCCAGGTGGCGACGGGCTCGGTCAAGCCCTCCGACGGGCTATCGAGCCTGGAGTTCGACGTCACCGACGGCAGCGCGCTGGTCCACGTCGTCTCCCGGGGCGTGCCGCCGCAGCTCTTCCGCGATCGCATCGGCGTGGTGGTCGAGGGCACCCTGACCACGGCCGGCATCTTCGAGAGCCGCCGGCTGATGGTGTCGCACGACAACAGCTACCGGGCGCCCGCGGACAAGGACGTGGACATCCGGGCGTTGATGCAATCGACGGAAGGCCTCGATCCGGCGTCCGCCCCGCGGGTGGCGGGAAGCGCCGCCCCGGGCAGGTGAAGGAGCACGCGTGGTCCCCATTCTCGGCCGTTCCCTCATCCTCCTCGCGCTCCTCGCCGCCAGCGCGGGCTCGCTGTTGGCGCTGGCCACCGGGGCGCGGCCGTCCGTGGCCGGATGGGTCTGGTCGCGCAGGCTGGCGTACGCCTTCGGCGGCCTCATGCTCCTCGCCAACCTGACCATGGAGTACGCGCTGCTCGCCCACGACTTCAGCGTCGGCTACGTGGCGCACGTCGGCTCGCGGTCGGTGCCTGCCTGGGTGTCGGCCGTGAGCCTGTGGTCGTCCCTGGAAGGCTCGATCCTCTTCTGGGGGTTGGTCCTCGGCGCGTACGTCGCGTTGTCCACCTGGGCGAACCGCGACCGGCACCCCGAGCACATGCCGTGGGCGGTGGGGATCTGGCTCGCCTGCGGCGCCTTCTTCAGCTTCCTGCTGGCGGGTCCGGCCCAGCCCTTCGCCACGGTGGCGAATCCGCCGCTCGACGGACCCGGGCCGAACGCCTTGTTGCAGAATCACTATCTCATGGTCATCCACCCCCCGTTCCTCTACGCGGGCTACGTGGGCATGACCATCCCCTTCGGCTTCGCCTGCGCCGCGCTTTTCGCCGGCAAGCTCGGCCACGACTTTTTGCGGCCGCTGCGCAACGCGCTCCTGCTCCCCTGGATCTTCCTCACCATCGCCATCGTGCTGGGCGGCTGGTGGGCCTACGAGGTGCTGGGCTGGGGCGGTTACTGGGCGTGGGACCCGGTGGAGAACGCCTCCTTCCTGCCCTGGCTCACCGCCACCGCCGCGCTCCATTCGGCCCTGCTGGTAGAGCGCAAGGGTGTGCTCAAGGGTTGGACCGTGACGCTGATCGCGGCCACCTTCCTGCTCACCATCCTGGGAACCTTCATGACCCGCTCGGGGGTCTTCAACTCCGTGCACTCGTTCACCCAGAGCGCCATCGGTCCCACCATCCTCGCCTTCCTCGCCGTCTCGCTGCTCTTCTCGGTGGCCCTGTTCGCGTTGCGCGTGGATACGCTCGAGGCAGAGGGCAGCCTGACGCCGGGCGTCTCCCGTGACGCCGCCTTCCTGGTGCAAAATCTATTGTTCGTGCTCTTCACCTTCACCGTGCTGCTGGGAACGGTGTTCCCGCTGGTGATGGAGGCGGCGCGCGGCGTGCAGATGAGCGTCGGGCGGCCGTACTTCGACCAGATGGCGGTTCCCATCGGTGTCGCCCTGCTCTTCGTGATGGGCGTGGGCCCCGCGCTCCCCTGGGGACGCGCGACCGGCCAGCAGATCCAGCGCGCGCTGGTGCCGCCGCTGCTGGGCGCGACCGCGCTGACGCTGGCCGGCTTCCTCCTCGGGGTCCGCAGCCGCTGGACGCTCCTGGCGCTGCTCTGCGGCGGGTTCACCGCCCAGGTGACGCTGTCGGAGATGATCTTGCCCGTGCGCCAGCGGATGCGCGCGCACGGCGAGGACATCCTGGAGGCGCTGCGCAGCGCCGGGCGCAGGGGACGCCGCCGCTTCGGCGCTTACGTGGTCCATGCAGGCGCGATCCTGGCCATCGTCGCCATTGCCGTGTCGAGCACGATGGGCTCCTCCAAGGAGATCCAGCTCCGCGAAGGAGAAAGCGCTTCGCTCGGCGCCTATACGCTGACGTTCGTCAAGGGCGAGGTCGTCCAGGAGCCCCACCGCGAGTCGGTGCGCGCGCGCATGGAGATCGAAAAGAACGGCCAGAGGCTGGGAACGCTCTTTCCCGCCATGAACTACTACGAGAGCCAACGCGAGCCGGTGGGCACGCCGGCGGTGCGCAGCGGTCTCACCGAAGACCTCTACCTCTCCGTGCACAACATCGACGCGCGCGCGGGGACCGTGGGCCTGCTCGTCCTGGTGAACCCGATGGTGGCCTGGATCTGGGTGGCCACGGCGATCATGGCGCTGGGCGGGCTGGTGGCGCTGGTGCCGCCGCTTCGCGCCCGTGCGCTGGCCGCGCGGATGGCGGCAGCGGAGTCCGCACCCGCCATCGAGGGGCTGCAGTGATGCCGGCCGCTTTTCCAGCCACAGCCGCGCCGCGGACGCGCCGGCTCAACCTCAAGGTGCTCGCCGCGGGCGCAGCCCTCGTGCTGCCGCTGATCGCGGTCCTGCTCTTCAACCTGGGACGCGATCCGCACTCCGTCCGATCGCCGCTGGTGGGCGGACCGGCGCCAGCATTCGCCCTGCAGCCCATCGCCGGCGGCGCGCCGCTCACGCTGGAGTCGCTGCGCGGCCACCCGGTGGTGGTGAATTTCTGGGCGACGTGGTGCGTGCCGTGCATCTCGGAACAGCAGTCGCTGACCGCGGCCGCGCGCGGGCTGCGGGACGCGCGCTTCGTCGGCATCGTCTACGAGGACGAGAAGCCCAGGATCGAGGCCTTCCTCGCGGAGCGACCCCTCGACTATCCCGTGCTGATGGATCCCGGCGCACGCGCCGCCATCGCCTACGGCGTGTCCGGCGTGCCGGAGACGTTCTTCATCGACGGCGAGGGACGGATCGTCGAGAAGTACGTCGGTCCCCTCGACCGGCAGACCATCGCCGCGCTGGTGTCGAAGGCAAGGGGGAGCCCGCGATGATCCTTGCAGCGATCGCGCTCGCCCTCCTCGCCGCACCGCCGCCCGCCGTCGGTCCGCCGGCGGGCGTGCCGCTTTCGGGGGCGGCGCTGGACTCGCGGACCGAGCAGGTGGGCGCGCTGCTGCGATGCCCGGTCTGCCAGGGTCTCTCCGTCGCGGATTCGCCGTCGACCATGGCGCGCAACATGAAGCAGGAAGTGCGCGAGAAGCTCGCCGCGGGCTACGACCAGGACCAGATCCTCGCCTCGTTCGAACAGTCCTACGGCGAGTTCGTCCGACTCCGGCCGCCCTTGCGCGGCGCGAACTGGGCGGTGTGGCTGGGACCGGTGGTGTTCCTGCTCGCGGGCGGGGCGTTGGTGGCGGCGGCGCTGCGCGGCTCGCGGCGGCCGCCCCAGGCCGCTGCTGCCGAGCATGGCGGGCTGCCCGACGATCCTCGACTCGCCCAGGCGGTCCACCGCGTGCGCGCCCTGGCCTACGGCTCGCTCGAGGAAACCCCCCGCAAGACGGGGTCGCCTCGATGAACCCATCCGTCGCCGTGGAATGGATTCCGCCCTTCGTCGCTCTCGCCATCGGTCTGGCTGCCGGCGGGCTGCTGCTCCTGCGCGCGAACCGGGTCCGGGGGCCTGACGCGCGCGGACCAGCGCCCGCCGGCATGCAGGTCCGCGACCTCCTGGCCAGGCGCGACGCGCTCATCCGGCAACTTCAAGAATTGGAGGATACAGGCAGCAAGCGGACGCCGGCGCAGCTCGCGCGCGAACGCCATGACCTCGAGCTGGAAGCGGCGCGCGTCCTGCTCGCGCTCGACATGGAAGGCGTGGCGGCCGGAAGGGGAAAGGTCCGCGAGGACGCGGCGAAGCTCCCTCTTCCCACCGCCGGTCGCACACCCCGCGCCGGACTGCGCGGTTTCTTCTGGGGGGTCGGGAGCGCCACCGCCCTCCTCCTGATCGCCTTCTCCGCCTGGCAGGCGTCCAATCCGCGCGAGCAGGGCGGCTCGGTGACAGGAGGCGGGGCGACCTCCGCGATGGGCCCGGCCGCCTCGGACGACGCGGAGCTCGCCGCGGCGGTCGCGCGAAATCCGTCCGACGCCGGCGCTCACCTCGCCCTCGCCGGTGCGAAGCTCGCCCGCCGCGATCTGATGGGCGTCTGGAACGAGGCGGGTCGCGTTCTCGAGATCTCTCCCGGCAATCCGACGGCCCTCGCCTACCAGGCGGCAGTGCGCATCGCCATGGGGCAGCCGGGCATCGCCGTGGATCTCTTGCGGAAGTCGATCGCCGCGGACCCGGATCTGATCGATGCGCACGCCTGGTTGGCGATGGCCTATGCGCGGATGGGGCGCAAGCAGGAAGCCGACGCCGCCGTGACCGCCGCGGCGCGCCGGTTCCCCGATCGGGCCGAGGAGTTCCGTCGCCTGTTGGCGGACGCGAATCGTGACGATGCGGCGGGCGGCGCAGATGTGAGTCCAGAGGAGCCGCATGCCGCTCCGGCGGCTGCGGTTCCAGCCTCGGGCCGGACCTCCCGACGCCACGTGTCCGGGAGGATCGATCTGGATCCTTCCCTCGCCGGCGCCGTGCCGCCCGGCGCTGTCCTCTTCGTCTTCGTCCGTGCTGCCGGCGTGAGCGCAGGCCCGCCGGTGGCGGTGAAGCGGTTGCCGCCCGTGTTTCCCGCGAGCTTCGATCTGAGCGACGCGGACGCGATGATGGGGCAGCCGTTTCCAGACCCGCTGCTGATCGAGGCGCGCCTCGACGAAGATGGCGATCCCACGACCCGGCCGCCGACGGACCCGAAGGCGCGCCTCGACAGCATCCACGCGGGCCGTACGGACTTGCGGCTGACGTTGAAGCGGCCCTAGGCCCCCGAAACGAAGCTCTCACTCCTCGGCGGGCATCATCGCGGCCAGCGTGTCGTCGAACTTGGCCGGGTCCTGGTCGAAGGCCAGTCCGGTGTGGCAGCTGTCGCAGTCCTGTCCGATCTTCTTCTTGCGCCCGTCGGCCAGCGTCGCCGCGTGCTGGCCGTCGTGGCAGCGGAAGCAGCCGGGATTGGTCAGCCCCTCGGCGTTGTGCCCCAGGTCGGATCGGCGGACGCCCCATCCCTGCTTCAAGTCGGGATAGACGTTCTGCAGGTAGAGCGCGGCCAGCGTCCCTGCGGCCTTGTCGAGCACCGCCGCCTCCACCTTCGCCTCCGGATGCTCGCGCTGGTACGCGGCTGCCAGCTCGCCCTTGAAGCGCGCCTCCGCTCCTTCGCGCGGCGCGCTGGTATTGCCGAGCAGCTCCACCGAGACCTGGGCGATGAATGGCGTCTTCGGATCGAGGGCGCCGGCGAAGAGCGCGCGATCGACCGCGGCCTTGGCGGTGAAGTCGGAGAGATGCGCGGGCCGGTTGTGGCAGTCGACACAGTCCATGGTGCGCATGCCGACCGGCTTTTGCGACGCGTCCTTGGGGAGATACTCGGCGACCAGCTGGCCCTTGGAGAGCAGCGTCACCTTCCCCACCTTGCTGCGCGCGTCGTCGAGGATCTCGAACCTCACCTGGTTGTCCGGGTTGGCATGCCAGTGGACGCCCTCCCACTTGTGCGTTTTCGGGTTCTTGCCGCCGAGTCGCATGAGCATGGCGTTGAATTTGGGCGTGTTGTCCTTGTCGAGGCTGTAGTGCGCGAACAGCTTGATGCGGTCGCGCCTGAACCGCTCCGGCGCGTGGCACTTCTGGCAGGTCTCCTGCGCGGCGACCAGGTCGTGGGTCCCCGCCACCACCGGCCGGTCGTATCTGGTGGTGATCACGCCGACGAGCTGGTGGAGGCCGTTCCACTTGGCCTTGACATGGGCCGCGGTGCCCGCGCCGATGTGACACTCGACGCAGGCGACGTTGGAGTGGGGCGAGATGTTGTAGGCGTCCCACTCGGGCTGCATGACCGCGTGGCAGCTGGTGCCGCAGAACTGCGGCGTGGCCATGTGCAC
>DASRTX010000703.1:0-3220 GCA_035655715.1 Myxococcales bacterium
GGATGCGCAGCGCCATCACCGCGTCCGCTCCGGTCAGCGCATCGCGCAGGGAACCCGCCACGGCGCAGCCCAGCTTCTCCACGCCCGCCGGGATCAGCGTCGAGGGGCCGCCCACGCGCACGCGCGCGCCCAGCCGGATCAGGCAATGGATGTTGGACCGCGCCACGCGGCTGTGGGCGATGTCGCCCACGATGGCGACGGTCTTGCCCTCCAGGGTCCCCCAGCGCTCGCGCAGGCTGAGCGAGTCGAGCAGGCCCTGGGTGGGATGCTCGTGCGCGCCGTCTCCCGCGTTGATCACGCTGGCCTTCACGGCGCGCGCCACCAGTCGCGGAGCGCCGGCGGCGGGATGCCGGACCACCAGCGCGTCGGCGCCGATGGCGTCGAGGTTCCGCACCGTGTCCTCCAGCGACTCGCCCTTGGCCACGCTGGAGGCGTCCTTCTGGAAGCTGAGCACGTCGGCGCCGAGCGCGCGGGCGGCCACCTCGAACGAGCTGCGCGTGCGCGTGCTGTTCTCGAAGAAGAGGGTGATCACGTTGCGGCCGCGCAAGAGGCCGCGCCGGTCGGCAGTGGTCTCCCCCGCGCGGGCGCGGGCCCGCTCGCGCTTGAAGCGCGCCGCCAGCATGAGCAGGGCCTCGATCTGCGTCCGCGTCAGCGCCTCCAGCTCGAGCAGGTGCCTGGGAAACTCCATCTCAGACCCCATGCAGCAGCCGGCGCGCGAAGTGCGGCGACAGCCCGGCCTCGAGGATCTTGCGCGCCGTCTTCTCCGCGTCGTAGCGGACCCGGTGGAACTCCACCGTGCCGGTCCTGTCGTCCCAGATGCCGAAGCAGGCGCGGGGGTCGTAGTCGCGCGGCTGGCCGCAGCTGCCGATGGAGATGAGATAGCTGCGGCTGGCATCCACCCGCACGCGCTCGTCCCAGACGTCCTTCACCGGTTCGCCCAGCTGGAAGGCGCGCTGCAGGTGCGAGTGGCCGATGAAGGTGACGCGGGCCAGCTTGGGGGCGCGCACGACCAGGTCTTCCGCCTGCTCCAGCGCGAACACGTACTCGAAGGCCTGCGGGTCGCGCGGCGAGGCGTGGCCCCAGGTGATGTCCGCCTCGCTGCGCTGGTAGGGCAGCCCGCGCAGCCACTGCATGTTCTCGGGCGACAGGTGCAGCGCCGTCCAGTCGAGCACCTCGCGCGCGGCCGCGTAGTAGTAGCTGTAGTCCATGCGGCCGGCCACGGCGGCGTCGTGGTTTCCCAAAACCGAGAACTGGCAGCGCGTGCGCACCAGATCGCAGGCGGCGTTGGGATCAGCCCCGTAACCGACCGTGTCGCCCAGGCACACGTAGCGGTCGACGCGATGCGCCTCCGCCGCCGAAAAGCACGCCGTCAGGGCCTCCAGGTTGGCATGGATGTCCGTCAGGATGGCGGTCCGCATCGGTCGCCGCCCTGAGTACACCGCAAGTGCGCCGACTTCAAGGGCGCCTGACGCGCCGTTTCACGCCACGTGTGCGGGCAGCTCGTCGAAGTGCACCAGCTGCCGGAAGGCGTCGTACCGGCGCCGCACCTGCGCCAGATCCAGCTCGCGCAGCCGATCGAGGCTGAACTGCTCGACGGTGAACGAGGCGATGGTCGAGCCCATCACCGTGGCCTGCCGCAGCGCCGCGGGCTCGCCGGAGTCGAGCCGATCGAGCAGGCCGAGGAAGCCGCCGGCGAAGGAGTCGCCGGCGCCGGTGGGATCGACCACGTCGGCCAGCGGGAACGCCGGCGCGTAGAAGCGGTGTCCTTCGGTCACCAGCAGCGCGCCGTACTCGCCCCGCTTCACCACCACCGACTTCGCGCCGAGCCTCTGCGCGGCCTGCGCTGCCTTGAGCACGTTGCTCTCGCCGGCGAGCTGGCGCACCTCGGAGTCGTTGACCATCAGCACGTCGATGCGCGGCAAAAGCTGCAGCAGCTGCGGGCGGCGCGACGAGATCCAGTAGTTCATCGTGTCGGCGCAGACCAGCCGCGGCTGCTCGGCCTGCTCGAGCACGCGCATCTGCAGCTCGGGATCGATGTTGCCGAGGAAGATGCGCTCCGCCTTGCGAGCCTCTGGATCGAGCTTGGGCGAAAAGGTCTGGAAGACGTTGAGCTGCGTATCCAGCGTCTCGGCGGCGTTGAGGTCGAATCCGTACCGGCCCTTCCAGCGGAAGGTCTTGCCGCGCACCTCCTCCAGCCCGTCCAGCGCCACGCCGCGCCGGCGCAGGAAGTCGAGCTGGGCCAGCGGGAAGTCGTCCCCGACGACCCCCACCACCGAGACGCGCGTGAGCAGGCTGGCCGCCGCCGCGAAGTAGGTGGCGCTGCCGCCGAGCACGTCGTCGCGCCTGCCGAAGGGCGTCTCGACCGAGTCGAGCGCCACGCTTCCAACCACCAGGAGGCTCATGCCTTGTACCTGTCTCCAAGGAGCAGCGCGAGCCGCTCGCGCGCGGCCGCGGGAATCCGGGCCGGCGCCGTCATCACCGCGCTGTCCAGCGCGTGGCCGCAGCCGCACTTGCGCTCGGCGATGCGGTCCATGCCCAGGGCGGCGTTGCGCACCACCTCGCGCGCCAGCGCCACGTTGCGGCCCATCGTCTCCAGCACCTGCGCCACCGTGACGGCGTCGTGGCCGGTGTGCCAGCAGTCGTAGTCGGTGGCCAGGGCCAGCGTCACGTAGCAAAGCTCGGCCTCGCGTGCGAGCCGGGCTTCGGGCATCGCGGTCATCCCGATCACGTCCACCTTCCAGCTGCGGTAGAGCTCGCTCTCGGCGCGGGTGGAGAACTGCGGGCCTTCGATGCACAAGTAGGTGCCGCCCGCATGCGCGGTGATGCCCGCCGCGAAGCAGGCGCCGCGCAGGTGCTCGTGCAGCTGCGGGCAGACCGGATCGGCGAAGGCCACGTGGGCCACCACGCCCTCGCCGAAGAAGCTGCGGGGCCTGCCCAGCGTGCGGTCGATGTACTGCGCCGGCAGGACAAGCTGGCCAGGCGCGATCTCCTCCTTCATCGATCCCACCGCGCTGACCGAGATCACCCGCGTCACGCCCAGCTGCCGCAAGGCATGCAGGTTGGCGCGATAGGGGACCTCGCTGGGCGAGAAGCGGTGGCCGGGCCCGTGGCGCGAGAGGAATGCCACGTCCTCGCTGCCGAGGCGCCCGATGACCACCGCGTCGCTGGGATCGCCAAAGGGCGTCTGCAGCTGCTCGCGGCGGACGCCGGTGAGGCCGGG
>DASRTX010000704.1:0-12739 GCA_035655715.1 Myxococcales bacterium
GGAAAAGTAAATCTAACTGGTCAGTACGCCCATTTTCTTAGGAGAATATCTATGGGCAGCAAGTTGTATGTCGGAAATCTGAGCTATGACGTGACCGGCTCCGATCTCCAATCGTTGTTCACGCCGCATGGCACCGTCGAATCAGCTGAAGTCATCGCCGACCGCGATACCGGCCGATCCAAAGGCTTTGGATTCGTCCAAATGGCCTCCGAAGCCGAGGCACAGGCGGCCATCGCCGCCGACCAGGCGCAGCGGAGCGAGGAGCTGGCCAGGACGCACAGCGTGACCGACGCGCAGCTGCGCAACGCGGTCTCCGGCGCAGCGGCAGCAACAGCCCAGGCCCAGGCCGCGAAGGCGATGCTGGCACAGGCGCGCGCCTCGCGCCGGCGGCACGACCTGCGCGCGCCGTTCGCGGGCGTGCTCATCGACGCTCCCGACCAGGTGGGCGCCACCGTGACCACGGGCACCACGCTCTTCACGCTGGAGCAGCTGGACCCGTTGGTGCTCAAGCTGACCGTGAGCGACACCGCCCGCGCGCTGCTCAAGCCAGGCGCGCGCGTGCACGTGGAACAGGTGGGCGGCGGCGCCGCCGCGGACGAGGCCTGGGTGCGCGCGGTGATCCCCTCCGCCGATCCCTCCACGCGCCGCATCCCGGTGGAGATCGTGGTCCCCAACGCCGACGGCCGCTTCACCGCGCACACGCTGGGCCGCGCGGTGCTCCCCATGGGCAATCCCGAGGACGTGTTCTCGATGCCGGCCAGCGCGCTCTCCTCCCAGGGAGGCGATCACGTCTACGCGCTGAGCGCCGGCGAGGTGCGGCGGATTCCGGTGCAGGTGATCGAGCGCGGCGCCGAGCAGGTGGTCTTCAAGGCCGCGCAGCCCCTCGAGAAGGTCGTCGATTATCCCGCGCCCGACCTCCAGGATCGCGCCAAGGTCTCGGTCAAGTAGAGGCACGCCATGTCAATCTCCGACGTCGCCATCAAGCGTCCCGTCTTCACCTCGATGATGGCCCTGTGCCTCGTGGTCCTGGGCGTCATGGGCGTCAAGCGGCTGGGCACCGATCTCTTCCCCGACGTCACCTTCCCGGTGGTGATGGTGACCACCGTCTACAGGGGCGCGGGCCCGGGCGAGATCGAGACACAGGTCACCAAGCCGCTGGAAGACTCCATCGCCGGCATCAGCGGCATCGACAAGATGCACTCCTGGTCGCGCGAGAACGCCAGCATGATCGCGGTGCAGTTCAAGCTCACCGAGAGCCTGGACCGCGCGGTGCAGGAAGTCCGCGACAAGGTGGCGCAGGCGCAGTCGCTGCTCCCGCACGACGCCGACCTGCCCAAGGTCAGCCGCGTGGACATCAGCGCCGCGCCCATCCTCACCTACGCGGTGAGCGGCGATCTCAGCTCGCAGAAGCTGCGCAAGCAGATCGAGGACCGCGTCCAGCCCGTGCTGCAGCAGCTGGAGGGCGTGGCCGAGGCGCGCATCACCGGCGGCGACCTGCGCGAGATCCAGGTCGATCTCGATCTCGACAAGGTCAAGGCGGTGGGCTCGAGCCCCTACGAGATCCAGCAGCGCATCGGGCTGGAGAACCTGAACCTGCCCGCCGGCCATCTCTCGCTCGGTCCCACCGAGCTGACGGTGCGCACGCTGGGCGAGTTCAAGGACGTGGATCAGCTGCGCGCGCTGCCCATCGCCACCAGCAAGACCGGATCGCAGGTGCGGCTCGACGAAGTGGCCAAGGTCACCGACGGCGTCACCGAGCGGCGGACCATGGCGCGCCTCAACGGCAAGGACGCCATCATCCTGGAAGTGGTCAAGCAGCCCGGCAGCAACACGGTGAAGGTGGCCGACGACGCGAAGACGGCGCTTCTGCGGCTGACGCCCGCCATGGGCAACGGCTTCGCCACCAAGCTGCTCATCGACCAGAGCGAGCTGATCCGCGCCAACGCGCACGAGGTCTACATCGCGCTCTTCTTCGGCGGCGCGATGGCCGTCCTCATCATCCTCCTCTTCCTGCTCGACCCGCGCGGCACCTTCATCTCCTCGCTGGCGCTGCCCACCTCGGTGATCGGCACCTTCTTCGTCATGTTCGTGCTCGGGTACACGCTCAACCAGATGACGCTGCTCGCGCTGTCCCTGGCCATCGGGCTCTTGATCGACGACGCCGTGGTGGTGCGAGAAGCGATCACGCACCGCCTCGATCGCGGCGAGGATCCAGCGACGGCCGCGTCGAAGGGAACCAAGGAGGTGGCCCTGGCGGTGCTGGCCACCACGCTGACCCTGGTGGCGGTGTTCGTGCCGGTGGCCTTCATGCCCGGCATCGTGGGGCAGTTCTTCAAGCAGTTCGGCATCACCATCTCCGCCGCGGTGCTGATCTCGCTGTTCATCTCCTTCACCCTGGACCCCATGCTCTCGGCGCGGCTCGCCAAGCAGCGGAAGCCAGGTGAAGTCGTCATCCATAATGGAGTGGCGAAGTTCTTCAGCGAGATGTTCGAGTCGTGGGAGCGCTTCTACGAGCGGACCCTGCGCTGGGTGCTCCAGCACAAGTGGACCACGCTGGGGCTCACCGCGCTGGTGATGGTGCTCTCGCTGGGCGCGGCCACCAGGCTGGGCGCCGAGTTCACCTCGGTGGAAGACCACGACCAGCTGATCGCCGACCTCAAGCTGCCCGACAGCGCCAGCCTGGATCTCTCCGCCCGCCGCGCCGGCGAAGCCGAGGCGCTGCTGCACAAGATCCCCGAGGTCACCGACGTGTACGCGATCATCGGGACCAATGGGGAAGTGAACAAGGTGCGGCTGCGCGCGCTGCTCACGCCCAAGAATTCGCGCAAGAAGAACATCCTCCAGCTCAAGGACGAGGCCCGCGCGGCGCTGACGGGCGCCCTGCCGGCGACGGAGGTGGCCATCAGCGACCCGCCCATCATCGAAGGCCTGGGCGACTACTTCCCCATCATGATCCGGCTGGTGGGCCCCAAGTTCGACGAGCTGAACGCGCAGGCCAGGTTCGTGGCCGACTGGCTGAAGAAGAACCCGGGCACGGCCGACGTGCGCATCGAGGCCAACCCGCCCAAGCCGGAGCTCGCCATCGACATCGATCGCACCCGCGCCGCCGACCTGGGACTTCCCGCCGCCCAGATCGCCACCCAGATGCGGCTGGTGATCGAAGGCGAGGTGGCCGCCAAGCTGCGCGAGGGCAAGGACGAGACGGATATAAGGGTGCGGCTGGCGGAGCGCGACCGCAGCAGCCCCGACCGCATCGCCTCCATGGATCTCTTCTCCGCCAAGGGCCCGCGCAAGCTCTCGGACGTGGCGAAAGTCTCGCTGCAGGACGGGCCCAGCGTCATCGAGCACGAGGATCGCGAGCGGCAGATCGCCGTCTACTCGCAGCTTGCCTCCGGCGCGGCGCTGGGCGACATCGCCACCGCCCTGCGCAAGGAGATCGCGGCGCACAACATGCCGGCGGGCTACAGCGTGAAGTACGACGGGCAGATCAAGACGCTGGACGAGCAGAACGACGCCTTCGCCGGCGCCTTCGGCCTGGCCTTCGTCTTCATCTTCATGGTGCTGGCCTCGCAGTTCGAGTCGCTCAAGCATCCCTTCACCATCATGGTCTCGCTGCCGCTGGCGCTGATCGGCGCCTTGCTCGCCCTGCTGGTGACGGGAAGGCACCTCTCGCTGGGCGCGATGATCGGCGTCATCCTCCTGATGGGCCTGGTCACGAAGAACGCCATCCTCCTGGTGGACGGCGCGCTGCAGCGGCTGCGCGAAGGCGACGACGTGGACACCGCGCTGCTCAAGGCGGGCCCTCGGCGGCTTCGGCCGATTCTCATGACCTCGTTCGCAATGGCCATCGGCATGGTGCCGACGGCGATCGGCAGCGGCATGGGATCGGAGTTCCGGTCACCCATGGCCATCGCGGTGATCGGCGGCGTGATCACCTCGACGGCGCTGACCTTGCTGGTGGTGCCGGTCATCTTCGCCGGCGTCGAGAAGATGGATCTTTCGCGGCTCTTCGGGCGTCGCAAGCGCGCCCCGGCGCCGGTCCTGATTTCCGCCGAGCCCGCCCCCGTGGCGGCGGCGCGCGTAGTCAACGGGTAGAGACATGAATACGATCTGGAAGGCGGGGCCGCTGGTCGCGGCCATGGTGGGAGTTTCGTTGGGGGCCGCGGCGCAGCAACAAGCGCAGGGGCAGCCGGCGCAGCAGAGAGTGGCGCAGGTGATGGCGCCGCCTCCGGCGCCGGCGCAGCCACGGCGCAAGGTATCGGTGAAGGAGGCAATGCGGCTGGCCGCCACCCAAGGGCCCGACGTGGCGGCAGCGCGCGCGCAAGCGGCCGTCGTCCGCGCGGGCGTGGAGAAGGCCTGGACCACCTGGCAGCCCGACCTCAGCGCCTCGGGGACGTTCGACCACACCAGCGCGCCGTCCAGCATCCCCGCAGGCTCGCTGGGTCCTGGCTCGCCCGAGGTCGTCATCGTCGCCGCCAACTCGCACTTCGGCTCGCTGCAGATCTCGCAGCCGCTGCTCACGCCGCAGGGCCTCTTCCTGCCCGGCATCGCCAACGCCGCGGCCGAGGCGGCGGCGCACGGAGCGGACGACACGCGCGAGCGGATCCTGCTGGCGGTGGCGAGCGCGTATTTCAACCTCCAGGCGCAGGACGGCCTGCTCACCGCGGCGCGCGACGCCGAGCAGGTAGCGCTGCGCCGCGAGCAGGACGCCAAGGCGCAGATCGCCGCCGGCACCGCGGTGGAGCTGGCGCTCTTGCGCGCCCAGACGGAGACAGCGGCCGCGCGCGTGCAGATCGCCAACATCCAGGGAAACGTCCAGTCGTTTCTCCCGCTGCTGGAGGCCCTCACCGGCGAGCCCATCGAGCCCCTGCCCATCAGCGCGCAGCCGGTGATCCCGGATCTGCCGACGGACGAGACCGAGCCGTGGGAGAACAGCTATGCGGTGAAGAGCGCGGCGTCCGCCGTGGTGGCCGCGCAGCGCACCACGCGCCTGGACCGTTTCGCCTGGCTGCCCAGCGTCGCCGCGGCGGCGCGGGGCCAGTACAACTCCAACGGCGGCTTCGCCGGCACCAACACCAGCTACGATCTGCTCGTCAACATCAACATCCCGCTCTACGACCGCGGCGAGCGCTACGCGCAGCTGCACGAGGACCAGGCCCGGCTGGCCCAGGCGCAGGCGCTGCTCGCTTCGGCGCGGGCACGGTCGAAGGCCACCTGGGACGCCGCGCGAGGCAACCTCTCCTCCGCGCAGGTAGCGCTGCAGCAGGCCACCACGCAGGCCGAGCTGGCGGGGAAGACGCAGCAGCAAGTGGACGCCTCGTACCGGGCGGGAGTGGCCACCACGCTGGACCTGTCGGACGCGGATCAGCGCAAGTTCCTGGCGCAGAGCTCGGCGTCCCTGGCGCGCAGCGAGGTGGAAGTGCGGAAGGCGGAGCTGGCAGTGGCGGCCGGCGCCCTCTACCGCATCGCTCTCCAGGAATAGGCCAAAGGCGCCGAGACGCGCGCGTGTTGATCCCGCGCTATAAGGCCGGGCTTCATGTTTCGCGTCCTCCGCCACGGCGCTTTTCGCTGGATCTGGATCGGCGCGCTCGTCAGCAACGTCGGCAACTGGATGGAGGCGGTTGCCCAGAGCTGGCTGGTGCAGCGGCAGACCGCCTCGCCCTTCATGGTGGAGCTGCTCGCCGCCAGCGAGTTCATGCCCCACGCTTTGCTGATGCTGGCGGCGGGAGCGCTCGCCGATCGCTACGACCGCCGCAAGCTGCTGCTGTTCGGCCAGGTGGCGATGATGGTATTCGGCGCGGTCCTCGCCGCCGCCGCCCACCTGGGCTGGGCCACTCCCTGGGTGGTGATCGGCCTCTCCTTCGCCGAGGGCGCGGCCTGGGCCAGCGTGACGCCGGCCTGGCAGGCGCTGGTGCCGGCCCTGGTGCCGCGCGACGAGCTGCCTTCCGCCATCGCGCTCAACTCTGCCCAGTTCAACACCGCGCGCCTCCTCGGCCCCATGATCGCGGGTGCGCTGCTCGCCTCCGCCAGCGCTGCCCTGGTCTTCGACGTCAACGTGGTCACCTTCGTGGGCATCGTGGCCGTGCTGGCGCTCGTGCGCATGCCATCGGCCCCTCAACTTGCGGCCGTGCACACCTCCGGAGGCGAGTTGGCCCACTCCGGCGGCGTGCGGGCGGCGCTGCGCTGGGCGCTGCGGGAGCGCGGCCCGCGGCGATTGATCGTCGGCGTGTTTGCCTTCGCCCTCTTCTCCGCTCCCGTGCAGGGGCTGCTGCCAGCCATGGCCGACGAGGTGCTCCAGGTGGGCGCGCACGGATACGGAATCCTCCTCTCCTGCCTGGGCGCGGGAGCCATCCTCGGCGCCTTGACGCTGGCGCGGTTGCCGCCCAGCTACCCGCGGCACCACCTGATCCCGCTCTCCATGCTCGGCTTCGCGCTCTGCGCGCTGGTGTACGGGGCCTCGCGCTGGCCGCTGCTCTCAGGCGCCGCGCTGGGTGTGGGTGGCGTCTTCTGGGTCTGGTCGCTGGCCTCGTCCAGCACGGCGATGCAGCTCCTCGTGCCCGACGGCCTGCGCGGCCGCGCCATGAGCGTGCTCGCCTTGGCCACCACCGGTCCGCTTCCCCTGGGACACCTGCTGGGCGGCGTGTTGGCGCACGCCTTCGGCATCCGCGCCGGCGTGCTGGTGGCTTGCTCCGGGCTGGCCCTGTTCGCTGCCTGGAGCGCCTGGGACCGGGAGCCGGCCATCGACGCGGTGGAGCTGCCGCCGCCCGTGCCGCGCGGCCTGCGCGCAGCGGTGTGGGAGGCCTTGACGGCCGCCTCGCACCGCGCGCAGGTGGCGGAGCCGCGCGCGAGCGAGCCCATCGAGGAGTGATCATGACCGACGAGCAGCTGGAGATCTGGGAGCTCATCCGCCAGGGCAATCGCGCCTGGATGGCGGGCGCGGTCCACCAGCTCTCGGACCTCTTCGACGAGAAGGCGGTGATCGTCGCGCCGCGCGCGCGGGCCCGCGTGGAGGGCCGCGAGGCCATCGTCAAGAGCTACGAGGACTACGTGCGCCATGCGCGCACCCATGCCTTCGAGGAGCAGGAGCACGCCATCGACGTCTTCGGCGATACCGCGGTGGTCACCTACCGATTCGAGGTCCGCTACACGCCCGAGGGCGAAGACGAGGAACGCGAGGAGGCGGGCCAGGAGGTGCTGGTGCTCCGCCGTGGCGCCGGCGGTTGGAAGGTGATCTGGCGCACGCAGGCGCTCGACGAGTGAGCCCCACCGGACACACTGCTCCTTACTTCACGCCGACCGAGAGCTGCGCGAGCGCGCGGGCGAAGGCTTGCGCCGTGGTGAAGACCTCCGCCTTCATTCCCAGGCCGCGAGCGGCCTCCACGTACTCGGGCACGTCGTCGAAGAAGACCGTCCGCGAAGCCTCGGCGCCCAGCTGCGCCAGCGCCGCCCGATAGAACGCCGGGTCGGGCTTGGCCAGCCCCGCCTCGTTCGAGAACAGCACGGCGTCGAATCGCTCGAGGATGCGCAGGCGCGCGCGGATCCAGCGGGCGTGCACCGCGTTGGTGTTGGAGAGCAGGCCCAACTTCACCCTGCCGACGAGCTGCGAGACCAGCGGCAAGACCGCGTCGTGCACGGTGAAGTGCGAGTTGAAGACCTCGAAGAACTCGTCGGCGTCCAGCCTCGAGCCCAGCGAGCGGTTCACCTCGGCGCGGATCCCGGCTTCGTCGAGGCCGACGAGCAGCGGAGGCCACAGCTCGCGGGAGAACCGGCGCGCCACCTCCTCCGCGTCCATTCCGGACTTCTCGCCGAGGCGGCGGAAGAGGAGCGCGTTGTCGTGGAAGACGAGCACGTTGCCCAGGTCGAGGAGGACGGCGTCGATCATCGCCGCCTCAGACCAGCTCGCGCAGGCGGCCCGCCGGCGTGGAGACCTCCTCCAGCGCTCCGGAGATGGCGTCCAGCTCGGCGCGCAGCTGCTCCACGGCGCGCTCCAGCTCCGGCCGCTCCTGCGCCGCCTGCGCGCCGGCGCTGCGCAGCCGGACGAACCGCGAGCCCAGGCCTTCGAGCGTGTAGAGCAGGCGGGTGTGCTCGGCCTCGAGGCGATCGGCCGACAGGCGCAGCAGCTCGCGCTGTCGCTGCTGCTCGTCGATGGCGGCGAGCGCGCCGCGCAGCGATCCGGCGACCAGCGCGTCCGGCTGCGACGCGATCCGCGCTTCCAGACCGGCTCGCTCCTCGGCGAGCCGCGCAGCCGCCGCCGGATCGGACTCGGCGCGCAGCTCGCGCTCCCGCCGCAGCAAGTCCTCGCAGGTCGCGCGCAGGGAGCCGATGGTGTTCTCCGGATCGCCGAGGAACTCGCGCACGCGCTCCGGCGAGGCGCGCAGCTCGGCCTCCAGCTTGTCGCAGGCCGCGCGCACGCGCTCCTCTCGCGGGTCTTTCACGGCGGCGGGCTGCCGTGGCGTCTGGAGCGCGTGCTGCTGCCCTGGGCCGCCACCGAACGACGCGCCAGGGCGCAGCCACATTCCCTTGGGGACGCGCGCCCCGCGCAGCACGTCGGATCCCGCGCCCACGATGGCGCCCTCCTCCACCACCGCGTCGGCGTGGACCGAGGCGCCCCACGAGACGACGGCGCCGCGCTCGATCACCGCGCGCTTGCCCACCGACGCCCCCATGCGCACCACCGCGCCCTCGCGCAGCACTGCCCCGGCGGCCACGCTGGCGCCCATCTCCACGCGCGCGCCCGGCTCCATCACGGCGTCGGTCGCCACCGAGGCTCCCATTCCGATCTGCGGCTGGCCCGCGGGTCCATGTCCGGCCAGCGCGCCGAGAAAACCGCGCGCCTGCGGGCTGACCACCAGGAAGCCTCCCACAGCCGCGGCGGCCAGCGCCAGCGTGAGCAGCCAATGGTGACCGGTGGCGACGGCGGCCACCAGGAGCACGATGGCCAGCGCGCCGAACGCGGACGCAGTGGGTCCCGGCGATGGCTCCGCCCGCTTCAGCGCGTCGGGCCGCCTGCCGCCCCGCGTCCCGGCCAGGGCGCGGCGCGTGCGGGAGAGGCTGCGCGCGAGCGATCTCTCTTCGGCGTCCATCGAGCCCCTCGTAGCGCGGGAGGGGACGGCGCGTCCAGCCTTCGCGCGCGCTCGAGGACACACCGGCGCTTGGCACCGTGTCCGCCCGCAATGGAGCTGCTACAAGTCTGCAATGGCCCAGACCACCCTGTCCGAACAGGCCCTGCGCGAGCTCGCCGCTCGGCTGAAGCCGCAGCACGACCGCTTCGCGCGCGAGTATCCCGGCGAGTCCGGCACGCGGCAGCCGGTCCACACCGTGTACGGAGGGTCCCACCTCTTCAAGTCGGACACCACCAGGAAGCTGGGCGACCTGGCCCTCAAGTCGCTCTCGCAGTACGCGCCGGATCCGTCGAGCTTCGCCGAGGCCATCGGCATCGACCCCGCCGTCGCCGGGACGGTCTACGCGCGCGTGGTGGAGAAATTGAAGCGCGAGGCGGTGGAGGATTTCCGCATCGACTTCGAGGACGGGTACGGCATCCGCGCGGACGCGGAGGAGGACGGGCACGCCGCGCAGTCGGCGCAGCAGGCCGCGAAGGGGTTGAAGGAAGGAACGCTCTCGCCCTTCATCGGCATCCGCATCAAGTCGCTCTCCGGCGAGCTCGCAAGCCGCGCGCTGCGCACGCTGGACATCTTCCTCACCAACCTGGGCGGCAAGCTGCCGTCCAACTTCGTGGTTACGCTGCCGAAGATCACCGCGCCCGAGCAGGTGTCCACGCTGGTGGTGGCGTTCGAGGCGCTGGAGCCGAAGCTCGGCTTTCCCAAGGGCTCGCTCAAGCTGGAGTGCATGGTGGAGACGACGCAGTCCATCCTCGACCACGACGGCACCTCCATGCTCAAGAAGCTCCTCGTCGCCGCGCAGGGGCGCATGACCTCTGCGCACTTCGGGACCTACGACTACACCGCCAGCTGCGACATCACGGCGGCGTACCAGGCGATGCGGCACCCGGCGTGCGACTTCGCCAAGCAGATGATGAAGGTGGCCTATGCGGGCACCGCTGTCTTCCTCTCCGACGGCGCCACCACCACCATGCCGGTGGCGCCGCACAAGGGCGAGTCGCTCTCGCCCGAGCAGCAGCACGAGAACGCGCGCTCGGTCCACGCCGCCTGGCGGCTGCACGCCGACGACGTCCGCCATTCGCTCTCCAACGGCTTCTACCAGGGTTGGGACCTGCACCCCGGGCAGCTGCCCAGCCGCTACGGAACGGTCTACGCCTTCTTCCTCCGCAGCCTGCCCGCCACCCGCGACCGGCTGAAGAACTTCATCTCCAAGGCGGCGCAGGCCACGCTGCACGGCGACACCTTCGACGACGCGGCCACCGGCCAGGGCCTGCTCAACTTCTTCCTGCGGGGAGTGAACTGCGGCGCGCTCACCGAACAGGAAGCGCTCTCGACCGGCCTCACCATCGACGAGTTCCGCGGGCGATCCTTCCTCAAGATCCTCGCCAACCGGCGCGGTCAGAACGTGTAGCCGAGGATGGTCTTGAAGATCAGCTGCCCCGAAGCGGCGCCGAAGCCCTGCCCCACCGCCAGGTTGACCTCGACGTCCTTGATGCCGAAGAGGTCGATGGCCTCGAACAGGTACTGCTCGCGCGGCTCGGTCAGCACCGCGTAGTACTCCAACCCGACGCCGAGCCAGCCGAACTTCACCTTCGCCATCGCGCCCGGCTCGAACGAGGCGGGAAAGCTGACGATGGGGTTGGCGGCGACGAGGAAGCGATCGTTCTCGAAACCGACGATCGGCCTTATCTCACCGCCCCATCCTTCGTGCGGCAGCCGCGAAAGCTCGAAGTTCACGCCCAGCCGCCACTCGGGCGAGAGCGCCCTGACGAACTTGGTGCGCAGCTTCACGCCTTGATAGTCCCCGCCCGCGGTCTGGAAGTACGCGCCCAGCTCCCACCAGTCGGTCAGCCCGAACGAGGGCTCGAAGGTGAGATGGAACGATCCGTCGCGGGGCTGGTTCATGTGGACCTCGAGCCCCACTTCGTGCCGCGCGTCGATGCTCCCGTCGTAGATCTGGATCTCGTAGGGATCGAAAGCGAATGCGGGCGCGGCCGCCGCCAGCACGGCCAGCGGCACCAGCACACGCACGACATCGGTCACCACCTCGAGCACACGCACGGACGCGGAAGTTCAGAACACCGGCGTTTCCGTGTAGGTCCCGAACACATCCCGCAGTTTCGCCACCATCTCCCCCATGGTGGCGCGCGCCCGCGCCAGCTCGATGGTCACCGGCATCAGATTTGCCGACGGGTTGCGCGCCTGGGCCGCCAACTCCTCGAGCAGCGCATTCACCTTCGCGTTGTCGCGCTCCTTGCGCACGCGCCGCGTCCGCTCGATCTGCCGCCGCTCCACCGCCGCGTCCACCTTGTGGATCTCGATGTTCTCCTTGCGCGACGGCTCCGCATACTTGTTCACGCCGACGAACGGGTAGTCCCCGCTGGCCCGCCGCTTCACCGTCTGGTACGCGGTCTCGGAGATCTCGCGCTGGAACCAGCCTTCCTCGATGGCCTTCACCGTCCCGCCCATCGAGGCCACCTTGTCGAGGATGGCGAAGGTGCGCCTGGAAAGCTCGGCGGTCAACGATTCCACGTACCAGGACCCGCCCAGCGGATCGATCACGTTGGGCACGCGCGTCTCCTCGGCGATGATCTGCTGCGTGCGCAGCGCGATCTTCATCGCCTCCTCGGAAGGGATGGCGTAGGCCTCGTCCAGCCCGTTGGTGTGCAGCGACTGCGCGCCGCCCAGCACCGCCGAGAGCGCCTGCAGCGCGGTGCGTATGATGTTGTTCATCGGCTGCGGCTTGGAGAGCGTGGCCGCCGCCGTCTGGCAGTGGAAGCGCAGCCGCATCGACTCGGCCTTCTTGCCGCCGTAGCGCTCCTTGACGATCTTCGCCCAGACGCGGCGCGCGGCGCGGAACTTGGCGATCTCCTCGAAGAAGTCCTGCTGCGCCACGAAGTAGAAGGCCAGGCGCGGCGCGAAGTCGTCCACCGGCACGCCCGCTCTGGTCACCTCGTCGAGATACGCCACCGCATTGCACATGGTGAAGGCCAGCTCTTGCAGCGCGTTCGCGCCCGCCTCGCTGATGTGGTAGCCGCTGATGTTGATCGGGTTGTAGCGCGCGAGGTTCCGCGCCGAGTAGACGATGATGTCGCGCACGATCCGGAGCGAAGGACGGATCGGGTAGATCCACTCCTTCTGCGCCATGTACTCCTTGAGGATGTCGCATTGCACGGTGCCGGAGAGCTTGTTCAGGTCGTAGCCCTTCTGCTGCGCCAGCGCGACATACATGGCGAGCAGGATCCAGGCGCTGGGATTGATGGTCATCGAGACCGAGATCTTTTCCAGGTCGATGCCGTCGAAGAGCGCGGCCATGTCGTCGATGGTGTCGACCGCCACGCCTTCGCGCCCCACTTCGCCGAGCGAGCGCGGATCGTCGGAGTCGTAGCCCATCAGCGTGGGCATGTCGAAGTCGACCGAGAGGCCGGTCTGGCCGTGCTCGATCAGGTAGCGGAAGCGGTGATTGGTGTCCTCGCCGGTGCCGTAGCCGGCGATCTGGCGCATCGTCCGAGTCGAGGCCCATCAGCGTGGGCATGTCGAAGTCGACCGAGAGGCCGGTCTGGCCGTGCTCGATCAGGTAGCGGAAGCGGCGGTTGGTGTCTTCGCCGGTTCCGAATCCC
>DASRTX010000705.1:0-2585 GCA_035655715.1 Myxococcales bacterium
TCACGAAGTTGGCGTTGTTGGAGACGATCACCGGCACGTCGCCGGCGACGCGCTGCTGGCGGCGGTACTCGTTCATCCAGGCGCCGGAGTTCTTCCCCGGCCGCGCGTAGGGGTCGAAGTACCAGAGGCCCACGTGCTTGCCGGCAGCGTCCTGCACGTCCCAGACGCGCACGTCGGGATGGTAGACCGGCACCGATCCGTCGGTGATCGGCGCGAACTTGAAGCCGAACAGCTGGCCCGCCACCCAGAACATACCCTCGCGCAGCTTCTCCAGCTGGAGGTAGGGCTTCATCTCGTTCTCGTCGAGGTCGTACTTCGCCTTGCGCACCTTCTCGGCGTAATAGCGGTAGTCCCAGGGTTCGATGCGCAGGCCGGCCTTCTCCTTGTCGGCGATGGCCTGCATGTCGGCGACCTCCTCGTGGACGCGGGCCACCGCCGGCTTCCACACCGCCTCCATCAGCGCCATGGCGCGCTCCGGGGTCTTCGCCATCTGGTCCTCGAGCTTCCAGTGCGCCCAGCTGGGATAGCCCAGCAGCTTCGCCTTCTGCGCGCGCAGCTCGAGCGTGCGGGTGATGACGGAGTTGTTGTCGTGCGCGTCGCCGTTGTCGCCCCGCATGATGAACATGCGCCAGACCTTCTCGCGCAGGTCGCGGCGGGTGGAGAAGGTGAGGAACGGGTCAACGCTGGAGCGGGTGTTGAGCACGGCCCACTTGCCGGCCTTCCCGCGCGAGGCCGCGGCGGACGCTGCCTGCTCACGCAGCTCGGGCGAGAGCCCGGCCAGGTCGGCTTCGGACTCGAGGAGGACGTTCTGCGTGCCTTCCTCGGCGAGGATGTTCTGCGTGAACTTCGTGCCCAGGGAGGCGAGCTCCTGGTTCAGCTGCGCAAGCTTCGTCTTGGCGGCGGCGTCGAGGCTGGCGCCCTGCCGGACGAATCCGGTGTAGTCGAGCCACAGCAGGCGTTTCTGCTCCGGCGTGAGGCCCAGGCCCTCCCGCTTCTCGTAGAGCGCAGCGACGCGGGCGAACAGCTTCTGGTTCTGCACGATGGCGTCGTTGAGGGCCGCCAGCTTGGGCGAGATCTCCGTCTCGATGGCCTGCATCTGCTCGTCGTTCATCGTCGAGGTGTAGACCCCGAACACCGCGCTCGCGCGATCGAGCGCCTCGCCCGCGCGCTCCATGGCCACGATGGTGTTCTCGAAGGTAGGAGCATCGGGGCTGTCGGCGATGCGCTGGTTGTCCTGCAGCGCTTCCGCCATGGCCTGCTCCATGGCCGGCTTGATGTCGGCCACCTGGAACCGGCCGAAGGGAGGCACTCCGCCCCACGGGCCTTGCCAGGGAGCGAGGAGCACCGGCGCAGCCTGCGCCTTGGCCGTGGTCATTTTTTCGCCGTTCTTCTGCCCCGCCGCGCAGGCGGCCAGGGCAAGGGTGAGCAGGGTGCAGCGCATGCGGGGACACCTCTTCGGGGTGAGCAAACCGGCGATCTACGGACGGGACGCCCGTTCATTTCACGTCCCCCTGAGACAGTCCACCCGTCGGCCGTCCCTCCTGGGCACCCTCAAGGAGGACGACCACATGCCGCTGTACATGGACATCCACAGGAAAGTCGAAGGAGCATCGCCGCAGGACGTGGCCCATGCCCACGAGAAGGACCTGGCCACCGGAAAGGACCACGGGGTGCGGTACCTCAAGTACTGGCACGACCCGCGGGAAGGAAAGATCTTCTGCCTGGTGGACGCGCCCAGCGCGGAAGCCGCACGCGCCGTCCACCGCGAGGCCCACGGCCTCGAGGCGGAGGAGATCTACCAGGTGGAGGAGCACGAATAACCACTGCACCGCTTCGCCGCGCAAATCCTGCGCGCGGCGAAGCGCGCGGCGGCATACACTCGGCGGCGATGATCCGCATCGACTCGATCTCGCTCCAGCACGGCAGGCAGATCCTCTTCGTGGAGGCGAGCGCGGTGGTCCACCGCGGCGAGCACGTCGGGCTGGTGGGTCCCAACGGCGCGGGCAAGTCGACGCTCTTCCGCCTGATCACTCGCCAGGAAGAGCCCGACGAAGGACAGGTGGCGGTGGACCGCGGGGTCACCATCGGCCACTTCAGCCAGGACGTAGGCGAGATGAAGGGCAAGACCGTGCTTGCACAGACCATGGACGGCGCCGGCCCGGTCTCGGCGGTGGCCGCCGAGCTGCACGGGCTGGAGCAGGCGCTCGCCGATCCGGACCGCGCCGGCGAGATGGATCAGCTGCTGGAGCGGTTCGGCGAGGTCCAGCACCGCTTCGAGGACCTGGGCGGCTACGGGCTCGAATCGAGGGCGCGCGAGATCCTCGCCGGCCTCGGATTCTCGCAGGCGCGCATGGACGAGGACGTGGGCGCGCTCTCCGGCGGCTGGAAGATGCGCGTCGCGCTGGCCCGCATCCTTCTCATGTCGCCCGACGCGCTCCTGCTCGACGAGCCCTCCAACCATCTCGATCTCGAGTCGCTGATCTGGCTGGAGAACTTCCTCAAGGGGTTCGAAGGGGCCATCGTGCTCACCTCGCATGACCGCGCGTTCATGAACCGGGTCATCGGCAAGATCGTCGAGATCGACG
>DASRTX010000706.1:0-2661 GCA_035655715.1 Myxococcales bacterium
GGCACCATCCACATGCCGATCGACCGGGCCATGGACCTGGTCATCCAGGAGCAGAAGAAGTGATCCTCGCCTTGCTCCTGCTCGGGCTCGGGCCCGCGGCCGATGCCACGCCGCCTGTGCAGGACGCGCCTGTCGACGTAGTCGAGCGGCTGGGCGAGCGGGTGGCAAACGCCACCTTCATGGACACCGAGGGCAACCGCGTGGAGCTGCGCGACGTGGCCGCGCGCGGCAAGCCGGTGGTGCTCACGCTCGTCTACTTCGACTGCCCCATGCTCTGCAGCCTGGTGCAGAAGGGCGTGATCAAGGCGCTCAACGAGAGCGGACTGCGGCTGCGCGAGGACTACTACGGGCTCACCGTCAGCTTCTCGCCCCACGACACCATCCCCGAGGCCCGCCTGCGCCAGGGCGGGTACATGCAGACGCTGCAGGGCGCGCGCGGCGCGCGCCCGGTGGACTGGCCCTACCTGACCGGCGGCGATCACGCCATCCGCACGCTCGCCGACAGCGTTGGTTTCCGCTACCGGTACGACAAGGAATCGGGGCAGTACGAGCACCCCGCGGTCTCGATGGTGCTGGGGCCCGACGGGAAGATCTCCCGCTACCTGTACGGCGTGGAGTTCTCGGCGCGCGACCTGCGGCTGGCGGTGGTGGAGGCCTCCCAGGGCAAGGTGGGCACTACGCTCGACCGCGTGATCCTGCGCTGCTTCAAGTACGACCCCGCCTCGCGCAAGTACCACTTCTACGTGATGGGCGCGCTGCGGCTGGGCTCGGGCCTCTTCGCCGCGGCGCTGGCCGGGCTCCTGGGCGCGCTCTGGTGGCGCGAGGCGAAACGGAAGGGAAAGGCAGCATGAACGAGCTGTTGCGCAGGATGCTCTTTCTGCCCGACCAGGCGTCCACGTTCGCCCGGGACCTGGACCAGCTGCACTACTTCGTCATCCTCACCACCTTCGTGATGTCCACCGCGGTGGGCCTCACCGCCATCTTCTTCTTCGTCCGCTACCGCCGCCGCTCGGAGACGCAGACCACCCCGCACATCGAGCCCACCTGGTGGATGGAGGTCCTCTTCGTCGGCGTCCCGCTGGTCTTCTTCACCTTCTGGTTCTTCCTCGGCTTCCGCGAGTTCGTGCGCCAGCAGACCCCGCCTTCCGACGCCATGGACGTCTACGTGCAGGGCAAGAAGTGGATGTGGAAGTTCGCCTATCCGGACGGCCCCAACGCCATCAACGTCCTGCGCGTGCCGGCCGGCCGCAACGTGCGCCTCCTGATGACCTCGCGCGACGTGATCCACTCCTTCTACGTGCCGGAGTTCCGCATGAAGAAGGACGTGCTGCCGGGCCGCTACACGCAGCAGTGGTTCAACGCCACCACCCCCGGCCGCTACCAGATCCTCTGCGCCGAGTACTGCGGCGCGGGGCACTCGATCATGCGCGGCGAGGTGATCGTGATGAAGCCCCAAGAATACGAGGACTGGCTGACCTCGCAGCGGCGCGGCCTGATCGCGCAGCAGGATGGCAGCCCCACCGCGCTCGACTTCGCGCCCGCGCTCGGCAACATGGTGGAGCAAGGCAGGCGCATCGCCGCCGAACAGGGCTGCCTCAAGTGCCACTCCACCGACGGCACGCGCCACATCGGTCCCACCTGGCTGGACCTCTACCAGCGCCGCGAGAAGCTGACCGACGGCAGCACCGTGGTGGCCGACGAGGCCTACCTCACCCAGAGCATGATGGATCCCGCCATGCAGGTGGTGGACGGGTTCCAGCCGGTGATGCCCAGCTTCCAGGGAAAGCTCGCCGGGCCGGAGACCGCGGCCCTGGTCGAATTCATCAAGTCGCTGCAGAGCGACGCGGTCCGCACCGGACCGTCGGAAGGACCCGCCTATGCGCCTATCCGAGGCCGATAGCCAAGCCCTGGCCGGCGCGCCGCCCGCGCCGACGTACCTCGAAGACGGCACCACCGTCATGTCCTGGCTGAACACGCGCGATCACAAGCGCGTGGGGGTCATGTTCCTGGCCTCGGTGATCTTCTTCTTCCTCATCGGCGGCGTCTTCGCGCTGCTCTTGCGGATCAAGCTGCTGCAGCCGGGGCCGTTCTTCGTGGATGCCATCAGCTACAACCGCATGTTCACGCTGCACGGCGTGGTGATGATCTTCCTCTTCCTCATCCCCGCCATCCCCAGCGCCTTCGGCAACTTCGTCCTGCCGCTGATGATCGGCGCGCGCGACGTGGCCTTTCCGCGGCTCAACCTGGGCTCCTTCTACCTCTATGTGCTCGGGGCGGCCATCGCCATCTGGGGCATGATCCACGGCGGCGCCGACACCGGCTGGACCTTCTACACGCCCTACTCCTCCACCACGCCCACGCAGGTGCTGCCAATTCTATTGGGCGCGTTCATCCTCGGCTTCTCCTCCATCCTCACCGGCCTCAACTTCATCGTCACCGTGCACACGCTGCGCGCGCCCGGCCTGAGCTGGATGCGGATGCCGCTCTTCGTCTGGAGCACCTACGCCACCAGCATCATCCAGATCCTCGCCACCCCCGTGCTCGGCATCACGCTCTTGATCGTCTCGGTGGAGCGGGTGGCGGGGTTCGGCCTCTTCGATCCCGCCCGCGGCGGCGACCCGGTGCTCTTCCAGCACATGTTCTGGTTCTACTCGCACCCCG
>DASRTX010000707.1:0-4069 GCA_035655715.1 Myxococcales bacterium
CTCGGGGTCGGTGGCGAGGCGCGGAGTGAGGCGCTTCACCGCCACCATCTGGCCCGCGCGCGGACCTTCGAGGACGCGCGCCTTGTAGACTTCGGCCATGCCGCCGCGACCAAGCAGCTGCAGGATCTCGTACTTGCCGAATCTTGGGTTGGTCACCGAATCAGCGCGGCGAGCAGGGGGGCGAGCATCGTCGTTCACTCTACGGGCGGGAGCGGGCGCCACGCAATCTTCGCGTTGACTTCAGCTCGGGGGCGGCCCAGACTTCCAGCAGAGGAGGATGTGAGCAGGGCCTCGAGACTTCCCCTGCCTGGCTTGCGTGATGGGTAGCTGACCTCGTGCCCGATAGCTGTATACAGGGGCCTCGACTTTCCTGTGGTGTGCAAGCCCCCGCCGCGCCCTGCGCGGCCATCGGGGAAGCCTGAAGCAGGATCCAGGGGTCCCACCTGCCATAGCGCAGGGCACCACCGATGCTGCCCACACGGCCAAGGCGGGGGGCTTTTCACGAGCCGGCTCGAGGCCGGCTCTTTCTTTTCCGGATGCTCCCTCTGGACGAACAGAAGCGCGCCCTTCGCGTGCAAGTGCGGGCGCGGATGCCCCGGAGCGGCTCGCCCGAGTTCGTGGCGGCGTCGGTGGCGGCCCAGGAGAGGCTGGCCGCCTCCGAGCTCGTCTCGCGGGCCCGGGTGATCGCCCTCTATCGCGCGCTGCCGTCGGAGTGCGGCACGGCTGCGCTGGCCGCGGCGCTGGAGGCGCGGCACAAGCAGGTCTGCTACCCCGTGGTCCTGCCCGCAAAGCGCGAGCTCGAGTTCCGGCGGAGCACGGGCGTGTTCGTGGCGGGGTCGCTGGGGATCGAGGAGCCTACCGGCTCGCCGGTGGCGCTGCGCGACGTCGACCTGATCGTCGCGCCGGCGGTGGCGGCCGACGGCCTGGGTGGGCGCCTGGGCCGCGGCAAGGGTCACTACGACGCCACGCTGGCGATCGCCCGGGCGGTCAGCGTCGCACTGGTCTTCGAAGTACAGCTTGTCGAGCGCGTCCCGCTCGGCGAGGATGATCGGCCGGTCGCCGCGGTCTGCACCGAGCGGCGCCTCATGCTCGTGCCATGAAACTTCTCTTCGTCGGCGACATCGTGGGAAAGCCCGGGCGGATGGCGGTGCGCCAATTCGTCCCGGCGCTGCGCGAAAAGCACGGCCTCGACCTCTGCATCGGCAACTCGGAAAACTCCGCCGGTGGCGCGGGGATCACGCCCGACAGCGCCGACGAGCTGCTGGAGGCGGGTCTCGACCTGCTCACCAGCGGCAACCACACCTTCTCCAAGCGCGAGATCGCGCCGTATCTGGACCGCGAAGGCTCGCTGCAGCTCCGGCCGGCCAACTACCCGCAGGGCGCGCCCGGCCGCGGGCATGCTGTATTGCAGTCGCCATCGGGCGCGCGGCTGGGCGTCATCAACCTCGAGGGGCGCGTGTTCATGAAGCCGCTCGAGTGTCCGTTCCGCACTGCGGACCGGCTGATCGAGGCGATGCTGCGCGACGGCGTTTGCTGCATCTTCGTGGACATGCACTGCGAGGCCTCCAGCGAGAAGAACGCCATGGGGCATTACCTGGACGGGCGGGTGAGCGCGGTGCTGGGCTCGCACACGCACATCCAGACCGCCGACGAGCGCGTGCTGCGTGGGGGGACGGCGTACGTCACCGACGTGGGGATGTGCGGGCCCTGGGACAGCGTCATCGGGCTGCGCAAGGAGACAGCCATCGAGCGCTTCCTCACCCAGCGCCACGCGCCCTTCGAGCTGGCCCAGGGGGACGTTCATCTGCAGGGGGCCATCGTGGAGATCGACGACGCGACGGGGCGCGCGCGCAGCATCGTCCGCGTGCAGGAGAAAATGCCGGAATGAGCTCGATGCTGCGGAAGGCCACGCCGGAGGAGCAGCTCGCGGAGGTGACGCGCGGCGCGGTGGACGTGCACACGCGCGAGGATCTGCTGAAGAAGCTGCAGGGCGCGTACGAGAAGCAGGTCCCCTTGCGGGTGAAGATGGGCTTCGATCCCACCGCGCCGGATCTGCACCTGGGCCACACCGTGCCGCTCGAGCGCATGCGAAGGTTCCAGGACCTGGGACACACGGTCATCTTCCTGATCGGCGACTTCACCGGGATGATCGGCGATCCCACCGGCCGCAACACCACCCGGCCGCCGCTCAGCGAGGAGCAGATCGCCGCCAACGCGGAGACGTACAAGAAGCAGGTGTTCAAGATCCTCGACCGCGAGCGGACCGAGGTGCGCTTCAACAGCGAGTGGCTGATCCCCCTCGGTTCGTCCGGCCTGGTCAAGCTGGCCGCGAAGTACACGCTGGCGCGGATGCTGGAGCGCGACGACTTCAAGAAGCGTTGGCAGCAGGAGGTGCCCATCGCGCTGCACGAGCTGCTCTACCCGCTGGCGCAGGGGTACGACTCGGTGGCGCTGAAAGCCGACGTGGAGCTGGGGTCGTCCGACCAGCTCTTCAACCTCCTGGTGGGCCGCACGCTGCAAAAAGAGCACGGGCAGGCGCCGCAAGTCTGCCTGACCGGACCGCTGCTCGAGGGCATCGACGCGCGCGAGGTGGAGGGCAAGGTGGTGGGCGACAAGATGAGCAAGTCGCTCAATAACTACGTCGGCATCGACGAGCCGCCCTCCGAGCAGTACGGCAAGCTGATGAGCGTCTCGGACGGGCTGATGTGGCGTTACTTCCAGCTGCTCTCGCGCAAGTCGCTGGCGGAGATCGACGAGCTGCGCCGCGCGCACCCCAAGCAGGCGAAGAGCGAGCTGGCGAAGGAGATCGTCGCCCGCTACCACGGGCCCGAGGCGGCGCGGGCGGCCGAGGAGCAGTTCGAGCTGGTGCACAAGCGGCGCGAGGTGCCCGAGGAAGTGGAGGAGCGCGAGGTGTCGCGCGATGCCGGCGCGGATGCCGTGCCGCTGGCGAAGACGCTGGCGCTCCTGGGCATGGCTGCCTCCGGCTCCGAGGCACGCCGCCTGATTGCCCAGGGCGGCGTCAGCGTCGAGGGAGAGCGCGTCTCCGATCCCAACGCCAGGCTTGCCGCCGGCGTGCATCTGCTCAAGGTCGGCAAGCGCAAGTTCACCCGCCTGACGGTGAAGTGAACCGCCGCGTCCTGGTGGCCCTGCTCGGAGGGGCAGCGCTGTTGTACGTGCTGGTCTGCGCCTTCTACTTCTTCGCGCAAGGCAAGATGATCTTTCCCGCGCCGGCGGGAGCGCGGACGCTGCCGGCGGCTGGAACGGTGGTGCGCGGGGACGGCTTTCGCGCCCTGGACGCGCCGCTACCCGGAGGCCGCGGGACGGTGGTCCTCTTCCATGGCAACGGAGAGGACCTGGCAGACGCGGCGGCGATGATCGATCTCTGGCGCGAGTTGCGGTTCTCGGTCTTCGCGGTCGAGTACCCAGGCTACGGCATCGCCCGCGATCTGGGCGCTCCTTCGCGCGACGCCATCTACGCCTCGGCGGAGCGCGCGTTGTCCTGGGTCCGGGAGCGCCGTCCCGGTCTGCTCGTCGTGCAGGGACAGTCGCTGGGCTCCGCGGTCGCCGCGGAGATGGCGCGCCGGGGGTTCGGATCGCGGCTGGTATTGCTGGCGCCGCTCACCTCGCTGGCCGAAGTGGCGCAGCGGGTCGTGCCCTGGCTGCCGGCGCGGTTGCTGCTGCGGGAACGGTTCGACACCAGCGCGATCGCCGGCGAGGTGCGGCAGCCCGTGCTGATCGTGCACGGCACGGCCGACGAGGTGCTGCCGGTGGAGATGGCGAAGCGGCTGTCCCGCGAATTCCCGCACGCCGAGCTCCACCTCATCCCCGGCGCCCACCACAACGACCTGCTCTCCTCGTATCTCCCTGCCCTGCGCTCGGCGCTCTCCACGGCATTCTGAGAAGCTGGAAAAGGCGACGCCCCGCGGCTGGAGCTTGGAGCTCACAGCGGCGGGGCGTCTTTGAGGCAGCGCGCGCTCGATGCGCGCGACAAGAAATTCCGGCAGCGACCTACTCTCCCACATGGAAACCATGCAGTACCATCGGCTCTGAAGGGCTTGACTGCCGTGTT
>DASRTX010000708.1:0-8621 GCA_035655715.1 Myxococcales bacterium
GAGGCCCACCGACGCGAGCAGCTCCTGCGCCCGGGCATCGTACCCGCGCAGCACGATGTCGCTGCGCCAGAAGTCGAAGGACGCGCCGCGCCTGCGCTGCAGAGCGATGCGCACGTTCTCCAGCGCGGTGAGCCAGGGGAAGACGGCGCTGATCTGGAACGAGCGCACCAGGCCCATGCGCGCCACGTCGGCAGGGGCTTCCTGGGTGATGTCGCGGCCCTTGTAGACGATGGTGCCGGAGGTGGCGGGCAGGAAGCGCGTCAGCAGATTGAAGCAGGTGGTCTTGCCCGCGCCGTTGGGACCGATCAGCGCGTGGATGGTGCCTCGGGTCACCCGGAGATCGACGCGCTTCACCGCCACGAAGCCGCGGAACTCTTTCGACAGACCGCGGGTCTCGAGGATGACCTCGGCTGCGTCGGGCACGCGGCTACTTAGTCGCAAGGCCGGTCGGCGTGCAAGTACAGGAGCGCTGGAAGGGTGCGATTCGTGCGGTCCGTCGCCAGCTTTTCGGCTGACCTCACAGGGGGTACAAACATGAGCGCTTTCTTCCGTTCGATCTTCCTCGCCGCGCTGCTCTGTGCGGGCACCGCTTTCGCGCAGTCCGACCATCCGGACAACCCGCACTCCACCAAGGCCAAGGACAAGCAGGGCAGCGGCACGCCCAACTCGGTGACCAACGGCCAGACGCAGTCGGCGGAGACCGCCAACCCGGACAGCTACAACAACAAAGAGGACGCGGCGAAGCCCAAGGGCACCACCAACGTCGACGCGGCGGAGACCAACAATCCGCACTCCAAGGACTTCAAGGACCGCGACCAGATGGCGGGCATGGACCACGGCGACATGGACCATGACGCCATGATGATGAAGAACGCCACGCCGCAGATGGTCCTGCAGAAGCTGCACATGGCCAACCAGGAAGAGATCAAGATGGGCAGGCTGGCCGAGCAGAACGGCACCGACAAGGTGAAGACCTATGCCCGGACGCTGGAGCAGGATCATACGGTGGCCGATCAGAAAGTCATGGACCTGGCCGGCAAGAAGGGCTGGGCGCTGAACGACACGCCGAAGAATCCGAAGATGCAGCAGCACCAGCAGGCGATGCAGGACCGGCTCAACAACCTGAAGGGCGCCGAGTTCGATCGCACCTTCACCAACATGATGGCGATGGGCCACAAGCACCTGATCAGCATGGCCCAGTCCTGGCAGCAGAACATCAAGGACTCCGACGTGAAGAGCCTCCTCAACGAGATGATGCCCAAGCTGCAGCAGCACGCGCAGATGGCCGATCAGTTGAAGGCCCCCGCGGCGCAGGGCCGCGCGCCCGAAACTCGTTAACCGTCCGCCCGCAAGGTCGGCCCCGTCGCAACCCGAACCCGTTCCCTCCTCCCGAGGGAACGGGTTTTCTTCGTCAACCGCCGGGGTGTCCTCCTGTTGCAAAGTTCCGCGGTAAGTGCTTTGGTCCCGCCCCGCAGTCGTCGTTCCGTTTTTCGCCAACCCGAGTGAAGGAGCGGACGTCGATGACCATCTCCCGGCGCAAACTGATCCAGGTTGCAGGCGTAGGCGCGGCGGCCCTCGCCCTCCCCAAGAAGGCGCGCGCGGCCAAGAAGACGCTGCGCATCATCCAGTGGAACCACTTCGTCCCCGGCTACGACAAGTGGTTCAACGGCCAGTACATCAAGGAGTGGGGCGAGAAGAACGACACCGAGGTGATCGTCGACAACGTCGGCATCCCGGCCATCAACCCCACCGCCGCGGCCGAGGTGTCCGCCAAGAAGGGCCACGATCTCTTCATGTTCCTCTGGCCGCGCCCGGCCTACGAAGAGGACGTGATCGACCACAAGGAGATCTACCAGGAGTGCGAGAAGAAGTGGGGCAAGCCCATCGATCTCGCCATCAAGAGCACCTACAACGCGAAGACCAAGAAGTACTTCGGGTTCAGCGACATGTTCGTGCCCGACCCGGTCAACTACCGCAAGGATCTGTTCGATCAGGTGGGCGGCAAGCCCGACACCTGGGAGGACATCCGCAAGTACGGCAAGATGATCAAGGACAAGACCGGCATCCCGGTGGGCGTCGGCCAGGCCGCGGAGATCGACACCGCCATGGCGGTGCGGGCGATCCTCTACTCGTTCGGCGGCGGCGAGCAGGACGAGCAGGGCAACATCGTCCTCAACTCCAAGCACACGGTGGAGGCGGTCAAGTTCGTCAAGGCGCTCTACGAGGAGACCATGACGCCCGAGGTGCTCTCCTGGGACGCCTCCTCCAACAACCGCGCCATGCTCGCCGGCAAGGCCTCGGTGGTGCTCAACGCCATCTCGGTGACCCGCGAGGGCGAGAACAAGCAGATGCCCATCGTCGACAACGTCTGGCTGGCCAAGGCCGCCAAGGGTCCGGTGCGGCGGATGGGCCTCGAGCACGTGATGGGCAACTACGTGATCTGGAAGTTCGCCGAGAACATCGAGGGAGCGAAGAAGTTCCTCGTCGACCTGGTGGGCAACTACGACCGGGCCTTCGACGCGAGCGAGGGGTACAACTTCCCCTGCTTCACCAAGACCGTCCCCAAGATCAAGGAGAAGCTCGCTCACGACAGCAAGTCCAAGCCGCCCGACAAGTACGCGGTGCTCACCGACGCGCTGGACTGGGCCACCAACGTCGGGTACCCCGGCTACTCCAATGCGGCCATCGACGAGATCTACTCCACCTGGGTGCTCAACACGATGTTCGGCAAGGCCTCCACCGGTGCCATGTCGCCCGAGGACGCGGTCAAGGAAGCCGACGCGAAGTGCAGGCAGATCTGGCAGAAGTGGAAGGAAAGGAAGCTGCTCTAGTCGGCAATGGCCATCGTCGAGACGAAGCAGCTTCGAAAAGTCTTCACCGATCACATCGCCGTAGATGGCGTCGATCTGGCTACCCGGGAGGGCGAGTTCCTCGTCCTCCTGGGGCCCAGCGGCTGCGGCAAGACCACCCTGCTGAGGATGATCGCAGGGCTGGAGAAGCAGACCAGCGGCGACATCGTCATCGGCGGCTCGGTGGTCAACGACCTGCCGCCGCGCGAGCGCAAGATCGCCATGGTGTTCCAGAGCTACGCGCTCTATCCGCACCTGACGGTGGCGAAGAACATCGCTTTTCCGCTCAAGGCGGGCGGAACGCCCTCGGACCAGATCGAGAAGAGGGTGCAGACGGCGGCGTCGATGTTCGGCATCGAGCGGCTGCTCCACCGCAAGCCGCGGCAGCTTTCTGGTGGAGAGCGCCAGCGCGTAGCGCTGGCCCGCGCCATGGTGCGGGAGCCGGCGGTGTTCCTGCTCGACGAGCCGCTCTCCAACCTGGACGCCAAGCTGCGCACCAGCGCCCGCGACGAGCTGCAGCAGTTCCAGCGCCGCCTCGGCACCACCACCATCTACGTCACCCACGACCAGGTGGAGGCGATGGGCCTGGGGCACCGCATCGCGGTGATGAGCAAGGGCAAGGTGCGCCAGCTGGGGCCCCCACAAGAAGTCTACAACGATCCCGCGGACACCTTCGTGGCCGGCTTCCTGGGCTCGCCGCCGATGAACTTCTTCGAGCGCAACGGCGTCACGGTGGGCTTCCGGCCGGAGCAGATCCTGCCCAAGGGGCAATACTCCAGCCAGGAGCCCTTGGTGCACCTCTGGTACCGCGTCGATCGGGTGGAGAACCTGGGCGCCGACCGCCTCCTCTACGGGGTGCTGCGCGATCTGGCGCCGGACGTGAAGATGATCGTCAACCTGCCCTTCACCGTGCACCAGCCCGTGACCGAGGGGCAGGCGTACGAATTCTCCATCAAGCAGTCCGACCTCAAGTTCTTCGACAAGGAAACCGGGCTGCGCGTGGCGCCGAGGCCGCTGTGAGGGTTGCCGACAGCGAGAACGCGCTGGCACGCTTCCTCATCGCGCCGGCCCTGATCTACATCGGCGCGGTCATCGGGGTGCCGTTCGTCCTCTCGCTCTGGTTCGCGGTCAGCGACGTGACCGTGAGCTCCACCGCCGGCCACTTCGTGGGCCTCTCCAACTTCCGCCTCGCGCTGGAAGACCCTTCCTTCAGCCGGGCGCTGCGCAACACCTTCCTCTTCGCCATCGCCTCGCAGCTGGTGGTGATCGTCCTCGCCACCGTGCTGGCCGTGGCCCTGCAGAAGGACTTCCGCGGCAAGTGGGTGGTGCGCCTGCTCATCCTGCTCCCCTGGGTGGCGCCGGTTTCCCTGGGCAGCATCGGGTGGCTCTGGATCCTCGACAGCATCTACTCGGTCATCAACTACGGCATGGACCACTGGCTGCACATGTGCGGACCCGAGCCGGGCAAGACGCCCTGCCCGGTGTGGCTGGGGCAACCCGCGCTGGCAATGAGCTCGATCATCATCGTGCAGGTGTGGCGCACGCTCCCGCTCGCCACCGTGATCAACCTGGGCGGGCTCACCTCCATCCCCCAGGACATCCACGACGCCGCCCAGATCGACGGCGCGGGGTTCTTCCGCACCCTCTTCCAGATCACGCTGCCACTGGTGCTCCCCATCCTCCTCGTGGCGGTGCTCTTCGGCTTCGTCTTCGCCTTCACCGACATGATCGTGGTCTGGGTGCTGACCCGCGGCGGCCCCTACGACATGACGCAGGTGCTGGCCTCGCTGGCCTTCTTCAAGGGCATCGACGGAGGCGACCTGGCGGGCGCCTCGGCCATCGCGCTCTTCCTCTTTCCCGTGCTGGCCGCGGCCGCGATTCTCTTGTTGCGCCTGGCGCGCCGGTCGGAGGTCGTATGAACGCGCGCGAGGGCGGGCGCAAGGTCGTCCACCGGAGCGTGATCGCGCTCTTCGCCATCTTCGCGTCCTTCCCCTTCGCGTGGATGCTGATCACCACCTTCAAGAAGACCAACGACCTCCTCGACCCGAACAGCTTCCCCTTCTGGTACCCGAAGGGCGCCACGCTGGAGAACCTGCGCGTCCTCTTCGAGGAGACGCTGTTCGTGCGCTGGGTGGGCAACACGCTCTTCGTCGGCGTGGTGGTGGTGATCATCACGCTCCTGCTCGCGGTGCCGGCGGGCTACGCGCTGGCGCGCCTCTCGGGCCGCTTCGGCGAGCAGCTCGGAATCGGCATCTTCCTCACCTATCTGGTGCCTCCCACCATCCTCTTCATCCCGCTGGCCAAGGTGGTGGCCATGCTCCACCTCCAGGACTCGCTCTGGAGCCTGGTGCTGGTCTATCCCAGCTTCACCATCCCCTTCTGCACCTGGCTGATGATGGGCTTCTTCAAGGCCATCCCCAAGGACATCGAGGAGGCCGCCATGGTGGACGGCCTGAGCCGCCTGGCGGCCTTCACCAAGGTCATCCTGCCCATGTCGGTGGCGGGCATCCTGACCGTCATCATCTTCACCTTCACCCTGGTGATGCAGGAGTTCGTCTACGGGCTCACCTTCATCAACAGCGGCCGCAACTTCACCGTCTCGGTGGGCGTGCCCTCGTTCCTGGTCCGCGGCGACGTGTACTTCTGGGGATCGCTGATGGGGGCTTGCTTCATCGCCAGCGTGCCCATCGCCATCCTCTACAATTTCTTCGTCGACCGGTTCATCGCGGGCTTCACGGTGGGAGCGGTGAAGGGGTAGGGCATCTGGGACCCTGATATGGGGAAACCCATCGTAGATCATTCCATATAAGAAAAGGTGACGCGCTCGATGATCGCGCGACGTGGAGCTTGCCCTTAGTCGCCACCAGGCGTCAGTCTCGTCGGCGGCGTGGTGGTCTCTTGAACGAGCCGTTTTTTTGATCCCGGCTGCGCGGCTGAAGTGTCCCAACTCGACGGGGGCAACGACATGAGCTGGAACCGGGAACGGGCGAGCGCGACCATTCTGGTTCGTGTCCAGGGCTCATTGATCGCCGTCCGCCACACCGGGGGGTGAGTAGAGATGACGTCCGCACGGTACGTCCGGGGGAGCGCTACGCCTTTGCAGTTGCACGGGGCCGGGGTCCTGCCCTTGCGGGGAGCGACCCGCACGGGGCTGCTCCTCCGGGAGATCCTGGGGCTGCAGGACGCCGCGAATCTCAAGTCCGTCGCCGCGCGCGCCGCCGGCGCCTTTCATCGCCTGACGGGCGCGCCGGCGGCCGCCGCCTGGATCTCCACCGCTTCCGAGAGCGAGTTCGCGACGGCAGGAGAGCTCTCGACGGAGAAGGCGGAACACCGCGCGCTCGCCCTGATGAAACTGGCAGCGGCCGGGAACGCTCGCGCCGGCCGCCTCGAGGACGAGGCGGGGACGCTGGCGGTTCCCTTTCATTCCGACCTGGTCCGCGGGGCGCTGGTCGCGGAGGGGCTGGGGTTGCTCTTCGGCGAGGCGGAAGAGCGCCTCGCGTCGCACCTCGCGCGTCAGGTGGGAGCCCGCGCGGCTGCCATCGTGATGGCGGATCGACTGCGCCAGGTGGAGGGGATGGACGCCGCGGTGGCGGACACGGTGGCGGAGGGCGTGCTGGAGATCCGCGATCGCAAGGTGGCGCTGATGAGTCCCTCGGCTTCGCGCCTGCTGGGGATCGACTCCAGCCGCGCGCAGGGCAAGCTGCTGAACGGATTCTGGCCGGAGCTGGCGCAAGCGATGGACTCGGGCCAGCCGCTCGACGGCGCGCCCATGCAGCTGGAAGGGAAGGCGCTCTCGGTCACGCTGCGGTCCTTTCCGGAGGGGCCCTGGCCCAGCTGCGCGGTGGCCATCTTCACCCCGGTCCCGAGCGCGCCCGTAGACGCATCGCGCGTCGCCGGATCGTCATCGGCATTCGCCGGCATGGTCGGCGTCAGCCAGGCCATCGCGGAGGTCCGGGAAGTGGCCAGGCTGGCCGCCCAGAGCTCGTCCAGCGTCCTCATCGAGGGAGGATCCGGCGTCGGCAAGGAGGTGCTCGCCCAGGCGATCCACGCCGAAGGCCCTCGCCGTGGGCAGCCGATGGTGGCGGTGCTCTGCACTGCCATCCCCCGCGAGCTCCTGGAGTCGGAGCTGTTCGGGTACGAGGCGGGCTCCTTCACCGGCGCCAATCCGAGGGGACGGGCGGGAAAGTTCGAGCTCGCGCACGGGGGCACGCTGCTCCTCGACGAGATCGTGGACATGCCCATCGAGTTGCAGGCCAAGCTGCTCCGCGTGCTTCAAGAGAACGCCGTGACCCGGCTCGGGGGGCAAAGGCCCCGCCGCGTGGACGTGCGCGTGCTCGCGACTGCCAACCGGCCCGTGGCGGAGGCGGTGCGGGAGGGGCGTTTTCGCGCCGATCTCTACTATCGCGTGAACGTGCTCAACATCGTCATCCCGCCTCTGGCGCGGCGCCGCGAGGACATCAAGCCGCTGGCGGAGCACTTCCTGCGCAAGCACGCGCTCGCGCACGGGAGCAACCTCAAGACCCTCGGCAGCGAGGCGCTGCGCGCGCTCCAGTCCTATTCCTGGCCCGGAAACGCGCGGGAGCTCGAGCACTGGATCGAAAGCGAGATCCACTTCGTCCCGCCGGCCGACACCTGCCTGCGCAAGCTCAGCCGCAAGCCGATCGACGCGCCCGAGAGCGCGGGCGGGCCGCGCACGCTGCAGGAGATGGAGCGGCAGCTGGTGGTGACCGCGGTCGCCGAAGCCTCCGGCGACATCAGCCGCGCCGCGCGCGCGCTGGGAATCTCGCGCGGGAAGCTCTATCGCAAGCTCCGGCTCTATGACGCCGGCAAGTGACCGGTAACCAACAACGCGGCGCAGCGTGCGCTGAAACGAGCCAGACGGTGGGCCGGAACGGCGCAGCGGATGGCGGCGGAATCTCCGACAGAGGCCGTGCGTAGAGCGGCACCTGACCGGGATTTCAGGGACAAATGGCCGCGGACCTCGGTCGCGGTGCTGGCACCAGCCGTGCTCACAGACCCCTCCCGCGTAACCACACGGGCGCTCCGTCGCACGGTGCGGCGAGAACGCCAAGGAGAGTCCCCTTGAAGCTGCCATGCACCTGGAAGAAATGCGTCCGCTTCGGATTGACGATAGCGGCCTCGGCGACGGTACTGTCCTCGCCGGACGCCCGCGCCGACGGCGTGCCGACGGGGTTGCCCCCCAGCCCCACCTTCGGCATCCAGAAGTTCACCCAGCCCATGCCGCGGTTCGACGTCCTGCGGCGTCAGCCAGTTACGGATCTCCAGCCTCCGCCCATGGAGCAGTCGAACCAGACCCAGCAGCCCGTCGACCCCCAGTTGGGCGGCGGCACCGGTCCCATCGAGGGGCGTCCCCCGGGGCCGGTCTGGGCGCACCAGGAGTTCACCAGATTCCCTCCGAGGGTGGCCTATGACGTCACCATGGAGGGCGCGAAGACCAACCTCATCTACAACCCCCAGGTTCCGGCCACCCTGAACTCCGGAATCAACCCGGCGACTCCCTTCCGCTTCCGGTTCCACCCCAACCTGCCCGACCAGGGCCCCTTGGCGATGTGGACCTTCAACTGAACGCTGCCGCCCAAGCTGGTGCTGGGCCGCTACCAGGAGCCGATCCTCTTCCGCGAGCACAACAGGCTGCCGGCGGACGTGAACGCCAACGGCGGCTTCGGCATCCACTCCATCTCGACGCACGAGCACAACGGCCACCACGGCGCCGAGAACGACGGCTTCACCGGCGCTTACTTCTGGCCGAAC
>DASRTX010000709.1:0-6590 GCA_035655715.1 Myxococcales bacterium
GAGCTGATCGCCCACGGCCGCAGCCAGTCGGTGGACATCTCCCCGCTCTCCATCGAGCGCTTCGCCCGCGGCTCCCTCATCCACGAGCGCATGGTCCTCTGACGCGCGACCGCGAACTCAGCCGATGTGGAAGCGGAACCAGAAGATCAGGGCGCGGCGGTCGAAATAGCCGGCGGTGAAGTTGGCGTCGCCCGACACGCCGACGAATCCGTCCAGAGAAAGGCGGGTGCCGATGTCCACGGCGGGCGTCGGGGTCGCCACGGCCTCCAGGACCAAGGGGATGAAATGCAACGCCGCCTGGTTTGCAGCGCCGAGCACCGAGATCAGCGAGATCACCGCCGAGTAACCGGACTGCAGCGTGAGCGCGAAATGCGGGTCGGGTTGCACCAGCAGGCCCGCGGGCAGGTTGACGCCGATGACGTTCCGGCGGACTTCTGATTGCGTTTGCAAAGGTGCGCTGTCGCCGCCGCCGCCGCTGATCACCAGGAAGTCCGAGGCTCCCATGGGAAAGAAGGCGCTACCCCAGTAGAAGCCACTCCCACCCTGGTCGAGGTTGGTGAACTGGCCGAACTGCGCCGCGCCTGTCCGGCCCATGACGAAGGCGACGGTCCGGGTGATGGGTACCCTGACGCGCATGCCCAGGCCGATGAAGTAGCCGAAGACGTGCTCGCTGTTGTCGCGACTGGTCCCCAAACTCTCGAATCCTGCGTCGAAGCGGAACGCATGGATCGGACTGCCGGAGACGACCAGACTGGCGAGGCCGGAACCCAATCCGGCGCCCGGGTGGACGGGCATCGCCACCGCGAACCCGAGCTGCGTGGCATCGATGACCCCCCCGGGATCACCGGGCATCCCGAAATCGACCGCCAGCACGAGGGACTCGCCGGGCCTCCAGGCGGTGCCAGGGGCCGCCGCCGGATCGCTCGCCCAGTTCGTGTACGTGCCTTGGAGCGTGAGATCCACGGTCCCGTGCGGCAGCGTGAGAGGCCTTTGGATGAGCGGCTGAAGTTGCTCCGCCCGCCCCGCGGCGGCGGAGAGGAGGAGCAGGGCGACCGGGGCACGGAGGCCAGGCATGGTGCCTGGATGCGGGAGCGCCGCGATTATTCACTTTGCGTGGGTATCCCCGAAATTCCGACCGAAATTTCCACGATTGACCGGAAGCGGACGACGATGCCGAATTGTAGTTTCGGGGACACCATACGTAACTTGTCCGACTCCATCAGACGTCCCAGCGGCGCTGCGGACCTACGTAAGTTGCCGGCCTGTCACCACGCGCGGTCGCTGGTAATCCAGGCGCATGGCTCGAATGTCCCGCGCCGTGGTTCCCGATCTGCCGCACCACCTCACCCAGCGCGGCAACCGCAGGCAGCGCACCTTCTTCTGCGCCGACGACTACGCTCTCTACATCTCGCTCATGGCCGAGGCCTGCCGCCGCTCTCGGGTCGAGATCTGGGCGTACTGCCTGATGCCCAACCATGTTCACCTGGTCGTCGTCCCATCGAGCTCCGAAGCGCTGCGCTGCGCCGTGGGAGAGGCCCACCGCCGGTATACGGGCGAGGTCAACCGTCGCGAACGTTGGACCGGCCATCTGTGGCAGGGCAGGTTCGCGTCGTTCGTGATGGACGACAGGCACATGATCGCCGCGGCGAGATACGTCGAGCTCAATCCCGTCCGCGCGGGCCTCGTGTCTCGCGCCGGAGACTACCCATGGAGCAGCGCGCGGGCACACCTGCGCGGACGCGACGATGGATTGGTGACTGCCGCGCCGCTGCTCGAACGAATCCCCAACTGGTCGGGGTTTCTCGGAAGTGAACCCGAGATGGACTTCTCAGCTCCGTGCCGAAAGCACGAGACTACAGGGCGCCCGTTGGGCAGCGATGCGTTCGTGGAGATGCTCGAAGAGCGACTTGGCCGAAAACTCGCGCCGCGCAAGCGCGGGCCGCCGGCGGCGTGACCAACCAGGGCGATCTGACACCGACAACTTACGTATGGTGTCCCCGAAACTCAGCCGGTGCGCAGGCCGATCCAGAACATCAGGGCGCGGAAATCGAAATAGCCGGGGGGAGGGGTGGCGCCCGACAGGGCGAAGGGTCCGTCCACGTAGAAGCGGGCGCCGATGTCGAATGCCCGTGCAGGGGTGACCACCGCCTCCAGGCCCACCGGGACGAGGTGCAGCGCCGTCGCGCTTCCGGCCGAGGGAACCGAGATCCTCACCGAGTACCCCGACAGGAGCGTGAGCGCGAAGTGCGGATCGGGCTGCACCAGGAGGCCCAGCGGCAGGTTGACGCCGACGATGCTGCCGCTGTCGTGGTTGCCGCCGCTGATCACCAGGAAGTCCGAGGCCCCCGCGGTGAAGAAGGTGTTGCCGACATAGAGGCCGGTTCCGCTGTCGCCGACGTTGGTGAACTGGCCGAACTGGACCGCGTCGGTCCGCCCCATGACGAAGGCGACGGTGGGCGTGATGGGTGCCCGGACGCGCGCTCCGAAGCCGCCGAAGTAGCGGTTGACGTGCTCGAAGCCCTGGGTGTTGTCGCCATTGAAGCCAAAGTTCTCGAATCCGGCATCGACTCGAAGCGCCACACTCCGGCCGGCGGCGACCGCGGCGCTCGCCAGGATGGAGCCGAATCCCGCTCCCGGATTGATCGGGAAGCTGACCGCCAGGCCGAGCTGGGCCTGATCGGTCGCGCCGAAATCGATCCCGAGCGCCAGCGATTCCCCCGCGAGCGTCGCCGGGACTGTCCCCGCCGGGCCGTTGGCCCAGTTCGAGTACGTGCCCTGGAGCGCGAGATCGACGGTTCCGCGGGGCAGCGTGAGCGGCCTTTCGATGACCGATTGGAGTGGTTGCGCGGACGCGGCGGAGGCGCAGAGGAGCAGGGCGATCAGGACGCGAAAGCGAGCCATGGCAGCTTGATACCAGAACGCTGCCGGACGGGATGACCGGATCGCAGGGAGCGTCCTCTATTGCAGGAAGGCGTCCAGCGTGAGGTCGAGCTGCACGCGCGGCGGTTTGCCGTCGATCACCACCGGCTCGAAGCTGCAGCTCTCGACGAACTGGCGCAGCATGCTCGACTCCTCGTTGTCCGACGCTCACTGGATCGCCACGGCCGTGACCGTGCCGTCCTCGCGGAAGGGCGAACAGTTCCGCGCGCAGCGCGTGCATCTCGGCGGGAGCGATCTTTCGCACCGCGACCGCTCCCCGCCATGGCTGGAAGGTGAAGCGGTCCTTGCGAGCGGGCACTGGGTCCGGCCCTGCGGCGTCGCCAGTTGCTATTCTCCTTGGGATGGGCCTCGAGGAGCCGTCGCAGCCCGACCGGCGCGCGATTCGCCTGGCGCGGCTGGTGGCGGTCGCCGCCGACGCGATCCAGCTGCTCGCGGCGCCCCTCTTCGGCGAAGGCTTCGCCTCGCCCTTCAACGACGTTCTCGACCTGGTCGTCGCTGCGGCGCTGATCAAGCTGCTCGGCTTCCATTGGGCGCTGTTGCCGGCGGCCGCGGCCGAGCTGGTGCCGGCGCTCGATCTGGCGCCCACCTGGACAGCGGCAGTGCTCCTGATCACCTCTTCCAGGCGCCGCTTCTGGCTGGCCGCCGCATGGGCCGTCGCCGCGATCGCGGTGGTGGCGGTGGTGCTGCGGATGCGGCACGGGCCCTGAACGAGGCCGTGCCGATGCGTAGCTTCCCTCCATGAACATCCGACGGATCGTGACGGTGGGAGCGATGGCGCAGCTGACGCGCCAGGTGGTGAACGGACGACGCCGCGCGCTGCTCGAGCGGAGCCGTCGACGCCGCGCCGCAGGAGCCCTGGGCGTGCTGGCGGGCGCCGGTCTTGCGTGGTGGTTCCTCTCGCGCGGCGAGGAAGTACCGGCATGGAAGCGGAAGAAAGAGCGCCGGGAGGCCCGCCGCGCGGCCGCACGCCAGCGCAACCAGGCCGCCGGGCCACCCCCGGAGGTCCACGTCGCCACCAACGACGACACCGCATTGCGGGTGCCGGTCGGCGAGCGGAAACACTAGTCGGCGGCGGTGGGCCGGAGCGCCAGCTCGTGCGTCCAGGCGCGGCGCTCCTGTGCGTGCAGGAAGAGGAGCGCCTCTGCCACGGCAGCCGGCGGGATGGCGCGGTCCGCCCCGTGCTTCTCCATCCATGCCGCGCTGGCGGGTGTGGCGAGTTGTCCCTCGACGGCGAGATAGACCGCGTGCACGCCGCGCGCCTTCAGCTCGTCGGCTGCCGCCTGCCAGAGCGCCCGCAGGGCGTGCTGGGGCGAGGCGAGCGCGCCGAAGCCCGGCCGCACGCGCGCGCCCAAGGTGGTGCCGATCTGCACCATCGTCCTGGACGCCTTTGCCAGCGCCTGCAGGAAGTGCAGCGAGTTGAGGACGGTGCCTTCCAGCCGCTGCCGGTAGTGCGCCGGGTCCTCGTCCAGCACCGGCCCCACCCGGAAGGGCGCGCCGCTGGTCTGCGCGCAGACCGCCAGATCGAACGGCCCCTGCTCCGCCGCGAGCTTGCGCAGCGACGCCGGATCGGAGAGGTCGACCACCGCGCCGCGCCCCCCGGAGACCTGCGCCACCGCCTCCACGTCGGCGCGGGTGCGCGCGGCGCAGACCACTTCCCAGCCACGCTGCGCGAACCAGACCGCGAGCTCGCGACCCAGCCCGCGCGCGCCGACCACCAGCAGCTTCATTCCCGGTGCACTTTGGTCAGCGACGCCTGGGCCGTGGGGGTCATCACCACCTCGGCGATGTTGACGTGCGGGGGGCGCGTCGCCACCCAGAGGATGGCGTCGGCCACGTCCTCGGCGGTGAGCGGCTTGAAGCCCTGGTACACGGCCTTCGCCTTCTCCGGGTCGCCCAGCCGCACCACGGAGAACTCGGTCTCGGCGAGCCCCGGATCGATCTCGGTGACGCGGATGCCGGTGCCGCTCAGCTCCAGGCGCAGCGTCTGCGAGATGACGCGCACGGAGTGCTTGGTGGCCGCGTAGGCGGCGCCGCCCTCGTAGACGCCGTGCGCGGCGTAGGAGCCCAGGTTGACGACGTGGCCGCGGCGGGCAGCGATCATCCTGGGCAAGAGCGCCCGGGTGACGCGCAGCAGGCCGATCACGTTGGCCTCCATCATGCCGAGCAGGTCCTCGTCGCGCAGGCTCGTCACCGGGTCGCGGCCCAGCGCGCCGCCGGCGTTGTTGAGCAGCACCTCCGGCGTCCCGGCGCCGGCGCAGAAGGCCTCGATGCTCTCCTTCGAGCGCACGTCCAGCGGGCGCGCCTCGGCCCGCGGAGCGCCGGCCTTCAGGCACTGCTGCGCCACCTCGCGCAGCCGGTCCATCCTGCGCGCGCCGATGTAGAGGGGATGGCCGAGCCTTGCGAACCCCAGCGCGGTGGCCGCGCCGAAGCCCGAGCTCGCTCCGGTGATGACGACCAGCCCCTTGTCGCTCATAGGGTGGTTACGTCGATCGGCAACGGCAGCTCGCGGCTGGCTTCCGCGCTGGATCGGTAGCTGGTCTCGATGATCTGCACGCAGGCCACCGCCTCGCGCAGCTCGCGGTTGACGAAATCGCCGGTGCGCATCGCGGTGCGGAACTGGTCGAAGAGCGAGTTGAACCACTTGGTGTGCGACGCGTCCATCCAGTCGCTCTCGATCACGCCCTTTTCCACTTGCGGCTTGCCGCTGGACTTCCCCGTGGTCAGCTCCCAGTCGTCGTCGTCGATCACCAGCGCGCCGTCGGTGCCCTGCAGCGAGTACACCACCTTGCGCACGCCGGCGGTCCAGGTGAGGAAGGCGTGGGCGTAGCCGTTGGGGAAGGTGAGCACCGCGTTGAGGTTGTCCTCGGTGTCCCACTGCCGGTCGAGCGTCAGCGCCTTGGCCGTCACGTGGGTGGGCAAGGAGCCCAGCCAGGCGAAGGTCAGGTAGAAGCTGTGCGATCCGTGGTCCATGGCGATGCCGCCGCCGGAGATCTTCTTGTCGCGCCGCCAGTCGGTCTTCCACTCCTTGACGCCCTTGGCGTGGGTGGTGCGGAAGGTGTTCAGGGTCACCGCCCGGACGGTGCCGATGCGGCCCGAATCGATCACCTCGTGCGCGAACTTCACCACCGGCGCGTGCTTGTAGTTGTGCGCGGGAAAAACCACGCGGCGGTGCTTGCGGGCCGCCTCCACCAGCGAGAGGGCTTCGACGACACTGGGGGTGAGCGGCTTCTCGCAGAGCACATGCACGCCGCGCGCGAGCGCCTGCAGCGCGATCTCCGCGTGCACGTTGGGCGGCGTGGAGATGTCGATGAAGTCGAGCCCGCGCTCCTTGTCCAACAGCTCCTGCCAGGTCGAGTAGAGCCGCGCGCCGGGGGCCGCGGCCCGCGCCGCCTCCAGCCTTGCGGGGCAGAGGTCCGCCACCGCCACGATCTCCACGTCTTCCCGCTTCAGATACGCCGGGTGATGGCCCTTCCCAGAGATGAACCCGAACCCGACGATCGCTCCCTTCAGCATCCGGTCTCCTTGTCGCGCGCGGCTTTAGCAGATGACGGACCTGTGGAAAAGAGGCCGGGCCACGGGCTATAAGCCGCCATGGTCACTCGCGGGCTGTCCCTCTGGCTGGCGCTCCTGCGCATCGCGGCAGGCATTTC
>DASRTX010000710.1:0-10029 GCA_035655715.1 Myxococcales bacterium
ATGCACACGCAGGAGGAGAAGACCATCCGCATCGAGGTCGAGGGACCCAAGGAAGTGAAGGCGGGCGACATCATCGTCGACCAGGACGTCGAGGTGCTGAACCCCGGTCACCACCTGTTCACGGTCGGCGAAGGCGGGCGCGTGCGCATGGAGATGACCTGCCGCCGAGGCCGCGGCTACCAGCCGGCGGAGCGCAACAAGGTGGTGGGCGCGCCCATCGGCGTGATGCCCATCGACTCGCTCTTCAGCCCCATCAAGAAGGTCAACTACCAGGTCACCAACGCCCGCGTGGGCCAGGCCACCGACTACGACCGGCTCTCGCTGGAGGTCTGGACCAACGGCGCCGTCAGCCCCGCCGACGGGGTGGCCTTCGCCGCCAAGATCGTCAAGGAGCAGCTCTCCATCTTCATCAACTTCGACGAGACGGAAGAGCCCGCGCCGGTCGAGCTGCCCAAGAGCGAGGAGAAGCTGAACGAGAACCTCTTCCGCTCGGTGGACGAGCTGGAGCTCTCGGTCCGCTCGGCCAACTGCCTGCAGAACGCCAACATCAAGACCATCGGCGACCTGGTGCAGAAGACCGAGGCGGAGATGCTCAAGACCAAGAACTTCGGCCGCAAGTCGCTGAAGGAGATCAAGGAGATCCTCGCCGAGATGGGGCTCTCCCTGGGGATGAAGCTGGAAAACTGGCCGCCCAAGCCTCCCACCGCGGTGGCGCCGGCGCTGAAGCAGTAAAGGAGCCGTCCGATGTCCCGCCATGCCAATGCCGGCCGCAAGCTGAGCCGCAACACCAGCCACCGCAAGGCCCTGCTCGACAACCTGGTGCGCGCCGTCATCCTCGAGGAGAGCATCCGGACCACCACGCCCAAGGCCAAGGAGACGCGCAGGGTGGTGGAGCGCATCATCACCAAGGCGCGGGAGAACACGCTGTCGGCGCGCCGGGTCGTCCACAAGACCGTGCGCGACCAGGCGGCGCTGGCCAAGCTGTTCGAGACCATCGGTCCGCGCTTCAAGGCGCGGCCGGGCGGGTACACGCGGCTGATCCACACCAACAATCGCGTGGGCGACAACGCGCCCATGGCCATCCTCGAGCTGGTGGAGAAGTCGGAGAAGGCGGAGCCCGAGAAGAAGGCCTCCTCGGAAAAGAAGGGCGAGGCGAAGGCGACGGGCGATCAGGGCGCCGGCGAGAAGAAGGCTGCCAAGCAGAAGAAGGCGAAGGAAGAGCAGGGCGAGAAGAAGGAGTAGGTTCGCCCGGCGCGCGTTCTTCGAGAGGCGGCTCCCGTCCCGGGGAGCCGCCTTTCGCGCTTCGGGCGAAACCGCGTCGGACCATGCCAATCCCCGCAGCGCGCGGAGCAACTCGTCCCGGGACAAGTTCGCGGTCAGGCCACGCTTCGCGCCGCAAACCCCGCGAGCTTCAGCCGGTGAGCCGGCCGCGGATTCGCGCGATCAGCTCGTGGTTCTCGAACGGCTTGCGGATGAACTCCTCCGCGCCCGCCGCCAAAGCGCGCTCCACCACGTCCTTGCCGGGGCGGGCGGAGACCACGAAGACCGGCACGTCGCGCGTGCGCGGGTCCTTCTTCAGCGCGCGGCAGAGGTCCAGCCCGTCGCGGTCGGGCATGGCGATGTCCAGCAACACCAGGCTGGGAACCCCGTGATCGAGCTTCTCCAGCGCCGCCGCCGCGCTGGTGGCCACGGTGGAGTCGATGCCCTCCAGCTCCAGCAAGGTGGCGAGGAAGGTGACGATCTCCGGATCGTCGTCCACCACCAACACGCGCCGTCGCACGGCCTGCTCGGCGGCGATGTTCATTCGGCCAACTCCGCGTCGTAGCGCGCACTCGCCGTGGTGACGCTGAGCGACCTGGGCTCGATGTTCCGCGGCGCGTAGGTCGGCTTCCCCGACGGATCGCGCACCGCGAACTTGTTCACCGGCAGCATCACGTGGCCGCCGGAAACCACCTCGTCGGCGTGGAACTCGTAGATGCCGTTCAGCGTCAGCGTCACGCCCTGCCAGGCCTTCCGCGAGTCGTTGCGGACGAAGATCTGCGTCATGGCGGGCAGCTCCACGCGCTGCACGCGGACGTAGGCATCCAGCGCGTTGGACGTGTAGAGCTGGCCCGCCAGCGTCGCGGCGACGATCAGCCCGTAGCTGCCCATGGTGTACGCGCGCCAGCGCGAGTGCTCGGGACGGGCACGGAAATCGGCCAGCGCCGTGCCGCCGCGGCTCGTCACCTGGCCGAAAACCTTGGTGGTGACGCCGACCAGCGCACCCGCGGCCGCCGCGAGTGCGCGTCCTACCCCGCCTCCGCTGCGCTTCGGGGGCGAGCTCGACTTGTCGGGGGCCGGAACTTTCGCGGCGATGACTTCGCTCACCCAAGCATCGTACCCGAGGACGCGAGCATGGCAAGCCTCACCGACGCAGGGTCAACGCGGCGCGTTATGCGTCGCCGGCGCCGCTCTCCTCGCCGACCGGGGCGCCCATGGGCCCCGGCTGGCTGGGTCTGCCACTCCAAGCCATCGTGTTTAGACGCGTTTTTAGAGCCTATCGCCAGGCGGCGCGCTGGAAAACCCGGTCCTGGGCCCAGCGTGAGAATGCGGGATCCTGCTGCATCTGCGCGATGGACCTCTCCGCGGCCTCGCGGGCCGCCTTTTCCAGGGCCTCGCCGTGCACGCCCTGCTCCGCCAGCCGCACGCGCGCATCTGGTCCCACGCGCCTTTTGGCCTCGGCCAGCGCCTCCGCCGCGGACGCGCCTTCACCCCGTGCCGCGAAGACGCGGGCGCGGCCGTAGTAGCCCTCCGGCGACCCGGGCGCGACCCGCACCAGCCGATCGAAGGTGGACGATGCCTCCGCAAGCTGCCCGTCCTCCAGCAACGCGCCACCGTATTGGTAGAGCGCGGGAACGTTGTCGGACTTGAGGTGGACCGCCCGCTGGTAGTCGGCCAGCGCCGCCTTGCGGTCGCCGGCGCGCGCCGCCAGGTTGCCCCTCGACAAGAGCAGGAAGAGGTTGCTGGGCGCGCCCTCCAGCGCCGTGGTCAGCTCCTCGCGCGCGGCGGCCAGGTCGCCCTTGTCGCCCAGCACGCGAGCCGCTCCGATCCGCGCCGTCACCGAGGCGCGATCCACCGCCGCGGCGTCCCGGTACGCGACAAGCGCCTCGTCCTTGCGGCCGAGATCGTAGAGCGTGTCGCCCAGGCGCTCGCGCGGCTGCGCGCTGCGGGGCGCGAGCCGCGCGGCCTCCCGGTACTCCGCCGCCGCCTCTTCCTTGTGGCCGTTGTTCACCAGCACGTTGCCGCGGGCCAGGTGAGGCGCGGACGATTCGGTGTTGCAGGCCGCCGCCAGCGCCAGTGCGAAAGCTGCTGCACGCTTCATGGGGCGCGAAGGATAATCGAGAACATGCCCCCGAAGAAGCGATTCATCGCGGTGGCCGGCAACATGGGTTCCGGCAAGAGCGAGCTGGTGTCCTTCCTCTGCCGGCGCTACGGCCTCAAGCCCTTCTTCGAGCCCAACGAGACCAACCCCTACCTGGCGGACTTCTACGCCGACATGAAGCGGTGGGCCTTCCACTCGCAGATCTACTTCCTCACCCACAAGTTCCGGCTCCACCGCGAGCTGATGGAGGAGCCGGGCACGGTGGTGCAGGACCGCACCATCTACGAGGATGCGGAGATCTTCTGCGAGAACCTGCACCGCAGCGGGATGATCGCCGCCCGCGACTACCGGACCTACCGCGAGCTCTACGAGACCGCCGCCGCATCGCTGTCGCCGCCCGATCTGATGATCTTCCTCAAGTGCCCGGTGCGCACCCTGAAGAAGCGCATCGCGCAGCGCGGGCGGAAGATGGAGATCGACGTCCCCACCGAGTACCTGGCCAGGCTGAACAAGCTCTACGAGGAGTGGCGCGCGCGCTACACGCTGTCGCCGGTGATCGAGCTGGACACGGGCTCCTTGGACTACCTCACCGACCTGGTCGACCGCCTCGATCTCTTCCGGGCCGTGGAGAAGTACGTCACCTAGGCCGGCGGCAGCTGCAACACGAAGGCCGCGCCGGGCCCGGTGTCGCGCAGCGCCAGCGTGCCGCCGTGCGCCTCGGCGATCTCGCGCGAGGTGGAGAGCCCCAGGCCGTTGCCGCCCGCGCGGGTGGTGACGAAGCGCTGGAAGATGCGGTCGCGGTTCTCCGGCGCGACGCCGGGTCCGTCGTCCGCGACCGTGACCTCGGCGCGGCCGTCCGCCGCCCGCACCGTGGTGATGGTGATGCGGCTGCGCGCGAAGTCCAGCGCGTTGAGCAGGAGGTTGAGCAGCAGCTGGCGGATGGCGAAGGGATCGGCGTCCACGCGGGGCGGCTCGCCGGCGGTCTGCTCCACCACCAGATCCTTCATCCGCGCCATCGGCTTCACCATGGAGAGGGCCTCGTTGACCAGCTCGTTGACGTCCTGGGGACGCCGCTGCACCCGCTCGCCGCTGGCGTAGGAGAGGAAGCTCTGCAGCTGGGCCACCGTGCGCCGCGTCTCGTTCTCCAGCTCCTTGAGGTGGCGCGTCACCCGGGGGTCCGACTGCGCCCGCTCCGCGGCGGTGCGCGCCAGCTCGGCGAACCCCAGCACCACCGTGAGCGCGTTCTTCATCTCGTGGGCGAAGCCGGCGGTGAGCAGGCCCACCGTGCTGGTGCGCTGCGCCCGCTCCAGCGCGACCGAGATCTCCGCCAGCCGCCGCTGCAGGGTCCAGGCCGACGCCACGCCGCCCGCAGCGAGCAGCAGCACGGCCAGGTACTGCAGCCCGAACAGGCTCGTCCCGGTCCAGAGCGAGATCACCAGCGCGATGGTTGCGAGCAGGAAGATGAAGGGCCCCCAGTAGAGGACGGCGACGGCGATCTTCCGCGCCCGCAGCGCGGCCAGGATTCCAGGAGAAGCGGGCCTTCGCCTCTGCACCGCGGCCATATAGCAGAACTGGAACGAAGCGCCCGTGCGATCCATCATGTGGGCATGGCGCTGTCCGGGCGGCGGGTGCTGTTGTGCGTAGGAGGCGGCATTGCCTCCTACAAGTCGTGCGAGCTGGCGCGCCTGCTGGTGAAGGCCGGCGCGCAGGTGCGCGTCGCGCTCACGCCCGCGGCCCAGCGGTTCGTGACCGCGCTCACCTTCCAGGCGCTCACCGGAACCCCTGTCGCCATCGATCTCTTTTCCGCCGAGCAGGAGCTGGCCGCCGGTCACATCGCGCTGGCCGACCACGCGGAGCTGGCGGTGATTGCACCTGCCACGGCCAATCTGCTGGGGCGGTTGCGGATGGGCCTGGCCGACGACGTGGCGGCGGCGACGCTGCTGGCCATCGAGCCGCGCCGCTGGCTCCTGGCGCCGGCCATGAACGAGAAGATGTGGGCCAGCCCGGCGGTGGAGGAGAACGTCCGCGTCCTCCGGGAGCGCGGTGCGCGGGTGGTGGGACCCGCCGTCGGAGAGATGGCTGAGCGCAGCCACGTGGGTCCCGGGCGGATGTCCGAGCCGTCGGAGATCTTCGCCGCCGTCGAGACCGCGCTCGCACCGCGCGATCTGGAGGGTGTCCCGGTGCTGGTCACGGCCGGGCCCACGCGGGAGATGCTCGATCCGGTGCGCTTCCTCTCCAACCCATCCTCCGGCCGGATGGGCTACGCCGTGGCCGAGGCGGCGCGCGATCGCGGCGCGCAGGTGACGCTCATCTCCGGCCCGGTGGGGGTGCCCGGTGTACCAGGTGTACACCTCGTACACGTCGTCTCGGCCGAGGAGCTCGCCCGCGCCGTCGACGAGCACCTGGACGGCGCGCGCGTGGTGGTGATGGCTGCCGCGGTCGCCGATCAGCGCCCCAAGGCGCGCGCGCCGCAGAAAGTGAAGAAGCAGCCGGGAGAGGAGACGCTCACGCTGGTGGGCACGCCCGACATCCTCGCCGGGCTGGGGGCGCGCCCGCAGCGACCGCTGCTGGTCGGCTTCGCCGCCGAGAGCGAGAACGTGGAGCAGAACGCGCGCGACAAGCTTCAGCGCAAGAACCTGGATCTGATCGTCGCCAACGACGTCGCCGACGCCTTCGGCAAGGAGACCAACCGCGTACTGCTGCTGGCCAGGGACGGCGCGCGCCAGGAGCTTTCTGGTTCCAAGCTGTCCCTGGCGCATGCCATCTGGGACATGGTCCGCGCCCGACTCTCCGGTTAGACTGCGCCCATGCGCGAAGTCGTCGAAGAGCTGCGCGCGTACCTCGCGTGGAGCGAAGAAGCGGGCATGCAGATCGTCGCGCCCGGACGCGCGCCGGCGGAGCCTTCGTCCGCGGATACGGAGCCCTCGTTGAAACTGGCCGTGCTGGAGCAGGTCCGCGAAGAGATCGGCGAGTGCACGCGCTGCAAGCTGCACAAGGGCCGCAAGAGCATCGTCTTCGGGGTGGGCAGCCCCAAGGCGCGCCTGATGTTCGTGGGCGAGGCGCCGGGCGAAGACGAGGACATCCAGGGCTTTCCCTTCGTGGGCAAGGCCGGCCAGCTGCTGACCAAGATGATCGAGGCCATGGGCCTGCGCCGCGACGACGTCTACATCTGCAACACGGTGAAGTGCCGGCCGCCCAACAACCGCAATCCGGAGCCCGACGAGCTGGCCGCGTGCGAGCCGTTCCTCAAGGGACAGCTGGCGGCGGTGAAGCCGGAGGTCATCGTCACGCTGGGCAAGTTCGCCGCCCAGGCGCTGCTGCGCGACCAGACGCCCATCACACGGCTGCGCGGGCAGTGGCGCGAGTACGAAGGCGTTCCGGTGATGCCCACCTTCCACCCGGCGTATCTGCTGAGAAGCCCGGGCGAGAAGCCGAAGGTCTGGGACGACCTCAAGCAGGTGATGAAGAAGCTGGATCTGCCTCTGCCGAAAGGAGGCGCGTCGTGATCGCCGTCTTCGCCGCCGCGTTCGTCGCCTACGCGGAGTTCACCGGCTCGGTGGACCCCGGCTCGGGCAACTTCCTCATCGAGGCCATCCATCGCGCCCAGGAGCAGGGCGCCGAGGCGCTGGTGGTGCGCCTCGACACGCCGGGAGGCCTGCTCTCCACCACCCGGGACATCGTGCAGGCCGAGCTGTCCGCCAAGGTGCCCATCGTCTTCTGGGTGGGGCCTCCCGGAGCGCGCGCCGGATCAGCCGGTGTCTTCCTCACCATGGCCGCGCACGTGGCGGCGATGGCGCCCTCCTCGAACATCGGCGCGGCCCACCCGGTGTCCCTCGGCCTCGGCGGCGGCGACGAGGAGAAGAAGAAGCAGCAGCAGGACACGATGGAGAAGAAGATCGAGAACGACACCGCCGCCTTCGTCAAAGGCATCGCCGAGCGCCGCTCGCGCAACGTGGAGTGGGCGGAGAAGGCGGTGCGCGACAGCGAGAGCATCACCGCCTCCAAGGCGCTGGAGCTGAAGGTCATCGATCTCATCGCCGAGGACGTGCCGGAGCTCTTGCGCAAGATCGACGGGCGCAATGTGGACCTGGGCGGCGGCGAGAAGCGGACGCTGCACACCGCCAGCGCGGAGATCCGCGACGTACATTGGGCGGTGAAGGACCAGGTGATGCACGGCCTCGCCGATCCCACCATCGCCTACCTGATCTTCATCCTCGGCGTGGCGGGCGTCCTCTTGGAGACGTTCCACCCCGGCACCATCGTCCCCGGCGTCGTCGGCGGCATCTGCCTTTTGATCGCGGCCATCGCCTTCCAGATCTTCCCCGTCAACGTGGGCGCGCTCTTGCTGGTCGCGATCGGCATCGGGTTCTTCGTCGCCGAGATGTACATCGGCGGCCACGGGGGGTTCATCGCGGCGGGGTTGGTCTGCCTGGTGATCGGTTCGCTGCTCCTGGTGGGACATGTGGACAAGGGCTTCTATGCCGACGCCGACTTCGGCATCGGCTGGCGCGTGGTGGCCCCCGTCGGCGCCGCCATGGCGCTCATCGCCGGCACGCTGGTCTGGAAGCTCTCCTCCAGCGCGCGCCAGCCGCTCAAGGCCGGCGGCTACTCGCTGATCGGCGAGGTGGGCGAGGTGCGCGACGAGGGCACCGTCCTCGTGGCAGGCGAGCTGTGGAAGGCCCGCAGCACCGAGCCGCTCAACCCCGGTTCTCGCGCCCGCGTGCTGGCCGTGAACGGATTGACCCTGGAAGTGGCGCCCGAAGGCGCCGCACTGACAAAGGCGAGCTCATGAGCCCCTTGCTGTTCCTGGTGATCCCCGTGGCCATCTGGATCTTCTCCGGCCTGCGCGTCATCCAGGAGTACGAGGCCGGCGTCATCTTCCGCCTGGGCCGATTCGCGGAGACCAAGCGGGCGGGGCTCAACTGGATCGTCCCCGGCCTGGATCGCATGGTGAAGGTGGATCTGCGGACGGTGACGCGCGACGTGCCCGCGCAGGACGTGATCACCCGCGACAACGTCTCGTTGAAGGTGTCGGCCGTCATCTACTTCCGCGTGATCGACGCGGAGAAGGCGGTCATCCAGGTGGAGAACTTCCTCTACGCCACCTCGCAGCTCTCGCAGACCACGCTGCGCTCCACGCTCGGCAAGCTGGAGCTGGACGATCTCCTGGCGCAGCGGGAGAAGATCAACCGCGAGCTCCAGCAAGTGCTCGACCAGCACACCGAGCCTTGGGGCATCAAGGTGACCGCCGTCGAGGTCAAGCAGCTGGACCTGCCCCCGGAGATGCAGCGCGCGATGGCCCGGCAGGCCGAGGCGGAGCGCGAGCGGCGCGCCAAGGTGATCGCGGCGGAAGGCGAATACCAGGCCGCCGAGAAGCTGGGCATGGCGGCCGACGTCATCGACGCGCACCCGGCTGCCTTGCAGCTGCGCTATCTCCAGACGCTGGTGGAGATCAGCGCGGAGAAGGCCTCCACCACCATCTTCCCGGTGCCCATCGACCTGATCGCCTCGTTCATGGGCAAGATGGCGCACCCCACGCCGATGCCGGCGCCGCGCATCGGGCCGCAGGTCATCCCCCAGGGGCAGCAGCAGCCGCTGCCCGCCCACGTTCCGCCGCGCGCGCCGGGCCATGAGTGATCCGTACGGCCTGCGGCGCGTGGTGCGCCCGCAGGGCGTGCTGCCGCAACAGGCGGAGGTGCTCGATCCGCGGCTGCCGCCCGGACCCGACGAGCTGGTCATCGACGTCGAGCGCCTGAACGTCGACGCGGCGTCGTTCCGGCAGTTGCGCGAGGAGTGCGGCGGCGACCCCGGCCACATCGCCGCGCGGGTGAAGGAGATCGTCGCCGCGCGCGGCAAGATGCAGAATCCCGTGACCGGCTCGGGCGGCATGCTGATCGGCAGGGTCGCCGCGGTCGGCCCGGAGCATCCCGCGCAGGGCGAGCTGAGCAAGGGCGACCGCATCGCCACGTTGGTCTCGCTGACGCTGACGCCGCTCGTCCTGGACGAGATCATCGCGGTGCACGCCCACGCCGAGCGGCTGGACGTGCGCGGCCGCGCCGTGCTCTTCGCGACCGGCCTGTGGGCACCCATGCCCGACGACTTGCCCGAGGCCATGGCGCTGGCGGTGCTGGACGTGTGCGGCGCGCCGGCCTGGGTGGCCCGGCTCGCCACCAAGGGCCAGCGCGTGCTGGTGTTGGGCGCAGGCAAGAGCGGGGCGCTGGCCTGCGCGCAGGCGCGCAAGAACGGGGCCCGCGTCACCGCCCTGGACTACCACCGCCAGCCGGCGCAGCGGCTGGTCGATGAGGGCCTGGCCGACGCCGCGCTGGCGCTCGACGCCACCCGGCCGCTGGAGGTCTACGCCGCGACCGCCGGCCAATACGATCTGGTCGTGAATTGCGCCAGCGTCCCCGGCACCGAGATGGCCAGCATCCTCTCCGCGCGCGAGGGCGGCGAGGTGCTCCTCTTCAGCATGGCCACCAGCTTCACCGCCGCCGCGCTCGGCGCCGAGGGCGTGGGCAAGGACGTGCGCCTGACCATCGGCAACGGCTATGCGCGGGGCCACGCGCGCCTCGCGCTCGACCTGGTGCGCGAGACGCCTGCGCTCCAGCGCATCTTCGCCGCGCGGGTGGGTTGATGGCGCGGCAGGCCTGCGCCGTGGTGCTGGCGGG
>DASRTX010000711.1:0-5231 GCA_035655715.1 Myxococcales bacterium
GGCGCCCGACAGGTCGGCGGCGCCGGCCACCGCCTCGGACAGCGCCATGGCGCGCACCGCCGCCGCGTCGAACTGATCCTCGGAGAATGCCTGGTGGGCCGCCGCGGTGCCCTGCTGTGCAAAGCGCGCGGACACCCGGTACTCCTCCTCGCGCTCTGCCTGCGGCAGGCGCTCGGCCAGATCCTTGTGGGCAGCCGCCTGCAGCAGCAAGGCGAACCCGCGCTCGGCCTCCGGGGTAGCCTCGCCGGGCGCCGTCCGCACCGCCTCGGTGAAGATGCGCACCGCTTCGTCCAGGCTGCGGGCGTCGTCGCGGAGCATGCGCTCGCGGCCCTGCTCCAGCCTTGCGGCCACGTCCCGTGGAACGCCGGCGAAGCCGCGCCGCAGCGCCACCACCACCGCGATCACCATCGCCGCGGCGGTGAAGCCCGCGAACACCCGCAGCCACATCGCCCGCCGCGATTCCGGGCCCCGCACGGCGGCAGGGGCTTCTTCCGCAGGGACGGCAGCGCCCGGCATCGGAGGCGGAGTTGGGGGCCGGTCCGGAGGGGGAGCCCGCTCGAAAGCATCAGCCGGAGGAGGCGGCGGCGTGCGCGACAGGGCCACCGCCTCGAACACCGACAGACAGCGCCCGCACTGGACGGACAGCCGCGCTCCAGACCCGAGCACGCCGTCGGGCAGCGAAAACAGCGCCTGGCACCGCTGGCAGCGGATGCGCACTCCGTCAGCTCCCCCCGGCGTCCGACTTGTCGAGGCCGAAGGCGGTGTGCAGGGCCCGCACCGCCAGCTCGGCGTACTTCTCGTCGATGATGCAGGAGATCTTGATCTCGGAGGTGCTGATCACGCGGATGTTCACGCCCTCCTCTGCCAGCACCTGGAACATCTTCGCCGCCACGCCGGCATGGTTGCGCATGCCCACGCCCACCACGCTCACCTTGGCGATGCCCTCCTCGTGGTCCACCTTGCCCGCGCCGATCTGCTTGCCCAGCTTGCGCACCAGCTCGTTGGTCTTCTCCACGTCGAGCCGGCCCACGGTGAAGGCCATGTCGGTGCGGCCGTCCTCTTTCGCCGGCGTCTGCACGATGACGTCCACCACGATGTCCTGCTCCGCCAGCGCGCCGAACACCTTTGCGGCGATGCCCGTCTTGTCGGGAACGCTGCGGATCACGAATCGCGACTCGTCGCGGGTGAGCGCGATGCCGCTGACCACCACGTCCTCCATGGCCTCGTCCTCCTCGGTGACCAGGGTGCCTGGGTCCTGCGTGAAGCTCGACTTCACCCAGAGCGGCACCTTGTACTTCATGGCGAATTCGACGCTGCGGATCTGCAGCACCTTCGAGCCCAGCGAGGCCAGCTCCAGCATCTCCTCGTAGGAGACGCGGTCGAGCTTGCGGGCGCGGTCGCAGACGCGCGGATCGGTGGTGTAGACGCCGTCGACGTCGGTGTAGATCTCGCAGGCGTCCGCCTTGAGCGCCGCCGCCAGCGCCACCGCGGTGGTGTCGGAGCCGCCGCGCCCCAGGGTGGTGATGTTGCCCTGCTCGTCGATGCCCTGGAAGCCGGCGACGACGGCGATCTCCTTCTTCTTCAGGCTCTCGCGCAGCTTGGCGTCGTCGATGCTGCGGATGCGCGCATTGGCGAAGGCCGAGTCGGTGAGGATGCGGACCTGGTGCCCGAGGAAGCTGCGCGCCTTGCCCTTCTGCTCCTGGATGGCCAGCGCCAGGAGCCCCACCGCGACCTGCTCGCCACTGGCCACCACCACGTCCTGCTCGCGCTGGCTGGGGCGCTTTGCCACGTCGGTGGTGAGCTTGAGCAGCCGGTTGGTCTCGCCCGACATGGCAGAGACCACGACGACCACGTCATGGCCGGCCTTGCGCGCGGTCAGTGCGCGGCGAGCGACGTTGCGGATCCGTTCCACGTCGCCGACGGAAGTGCCGCCGTACTTCTGCACGAGGAGCATCGGGCCGGAACATATAGTGGACGAGGCGCGCCCCCGTAAATGGTGTAGATCGCGCCCATGCGCATCGTGCTTTCCGGGGACAGGCTCACGCTGGAGGAAGTCTCTGCAGCGGCGCGCGGCGGGGCGCGCATCGAGATCGAGCCCCGGGCGCGGCAGCGCGTGCGGGCCGCGCGCGCGCTGGTGGACCGGATCGCCGAAGGGGACACGCCCACCTACGGCATCAATACCGGATTCGGCACGCTGGCCGAGGTCTCCATCCCCAAGGGCGATCTGCGGAAGCTCCAGCGCAACCTGATCCTCTCCCACGCCGCGGGCGTCGGCGCGCCGCTCCCCGCTGCCGAGGTCCGCGCGCTGATGCTGCTGCGCGCCAACGTGCTCTCCGGCGGCCACTCCGGCATCCGCGAGAGCACGCTGGACCTGCTCATCGAGCTGCTCCACCGCGACGTCATCCCGGTGATTCCCGAGAAGGGCTCGGTAGGCGCGAGCGGCGATCTGGCGCCGCTGGCGCACCTGGCGCTGGTGCTGATCGGCGAGGGGGAGGCCTTCTTCCGGGGCGAGCGGCTGCCAGGGCGCGAAGCCCTCACCCGCGCGGCGCTCGCGCCGGTGGTGCTGGAGGCGAAGGAAGGGCTCGCGCTGGTGAACGGGACGCAGGCGATGCAGGCGGTGGGGGCGCTGGCGCTGCTGGAGGCGGAGCGTTGCTCGCGCATCGCCGACATCGCCGCGGCCATGACGGTGGAGGGCCTGATGGGCTCGCACAAGCCGTTCCTGGCCGCCATCCACCGCGTGCGCGGCCACGAAGGACAGGCGCAGTCGGCCAGCGATCTCCGATCGCTGCTCGCGCGCAGCGAGATCAATGCCTCGCACCAGGACGAGACCTGCCAGAAGGTGCAGGACCCCTACTCGCTGCGCTGCGCTCCACAAGTGCACGGCGCCGCGCGCGACGCGCTGGCCTTCGTGCGCAGGACGCTTGCCATCGAGGCCAACGCCGCCACCGACAACCCGCTGGTCTTCGCCGAGGCCATGGACGACATCGCGGCGGGCAGCATCGTCAGCGGCGGCAACTTCCACGGGCAGCCTGTGTCGCAGGCGCTGGATCTGTTGACCATCGCCTGCGCGCAGCTGCAGACCATCTCCGAGCGGCGGGTGGAGCAGCTGGTGAACCCGTCGCTGAGCGGGCTGCCGCCGTTCCTGGCCCGCAACTCCGGGCTCAACTCCGGCTTCATGATCGCGCAGGTGACGGCGGCGGCGCTGGCGGCGGAGACGAAGGTGCTGGCGCATCCCGCCTGCATCGACACCATCCCTTCGTCGGCGGGGCGCGAGGACCATGTCAGCATGGGCATGACCGCCGCGGTCAAGGCGCGCACCGCCGTGGAGAATGCGCGCAGCGGGCTGGCCATCGAGCTATTGGTGGCGGCGCAGGCGCTGGATCTGCGCAAGCCCTTGCGGGCCGGGGTGGGAGCCGGGGCGGCCCATGAAGTGATCCGTGCGCGCGTGCCGCACATGGACGAGGACCGGGAGCTGCACAAGGACATCGCGGCGGTGCGGGAGATGCTGCCGGAGATCGAAGCGGCCGCTCGTGCCGCAGCCGGGCTGGGTTGACTCGAGTCCGCGACTGGAGTGCCGCCCCTCTGCTACGCTCGCTCTCCGCATGGACTCCATCGTGACCCAGGAATTGCCGGTGTCTCCGCCCCGGCGCGACCCCAGCGACTACCAGGTCAAGGCCGCCAGCGAGCTGTTGGCGCAGCTCTCCGCCGAGGCCGGCGCGCTGGGCCAGACCGCGGCTGCCGCCAAGGTCCACTCCGCCATGGGCCGCGTCTACGCCGAACAGCTCGGCGACCTGCGCAGCGCGGCCGTGTGCTTCGAGAATGCCTTCCTGCTCGACCCGCAGTACAAGCCCAATCTGGAATCGGCGCGGCGCCTCTTCGCCGGCGCCGGCCAGCACGAGCGCTCGCTGGCGCTGCACCAGCGCGAAGCGGCGCTGCTCAAGGACCCGGCGCAGCGGGCCGAGTCGCTGCGCGCCCAGGCCGCCGTGCTCGAGCGCCTGGGCAAGCCGGCCGAGGCCGCGCAGCGCATCGAGGAAGCGCTCGCGCTGATGCCCGACCACCCGGCCCTGCTCAAGGCCAGCGCAGCGGCGACCCTTCGCGCCGGAGACTCGTTCGGCGCGGCGAAGCTGCTGGTGCGCTCGGCGGGCGCCACCCTCGACCCGGTCTACAAGGCGCAGCTCCTCCGGCGCGCGGTGCTCCTCACCGAGGCGCTGGAGCAGGATCTGGCCGGAGCAGAATCCCATCGGCCCACGCCGGGCGATCTGGCTGCCCTCCACGAGGAGGCGCTGCGCAAGCTCTTCCAGGCCGATGCCAACGACGAGGTGGGTTTCCAGGGAATGCTGGAGAGCGCGCGGTCGAGCAACGACTGGGAAGCGGTCTTGCGCCTCTGCCGCCAGCGGGCGGGGCGGACTGGCAGCGCCGCCGATCGCGCGCTGGTGGCCGCGGTCGCCGCCTATCGCCTGGGGCGGGTCTCCGAAGGGCTGGCCGAGATCTCCGCGGCGCTGGAGGACAGCCGCCGCGACGGCGCGTTGCTGGCGCTGCGCGCCGAGCTCGCGGAGCAGCAGAAGGCCGGCGATCTGGCGGAGATCCTGCGGCAGCGCGCCGAGGGCTGCATCGAGCCGAGCGAGCGCGCGCACCTCAAGCTGCGGGTGGCGATGCTGGTCAGCGACCCGTTGGAGAAGGAGCAGGTCCTCTCCGAGTCGCTGGCGGAGAATCCGGGTGACGCCGCCGCCATCGCGCTGCACGCGCGCCTGGTGGCGGAGCGCGATCCGGTGGGGGCCGGCGAGCGCTTCGCGGAGCTGGGCGAATCGCTGGAGGCGCATTCGGCGCAAGAGGCCGCTGCCCACTACCTGGAGGCCGGCGTCTGGCAGGAACGTGCCGGGAACCGCGCCGAAGCCGCGGCGCTGGCGCATCGCGCCCTCCAGCTGGTGCCGCTGCAGCCAGCCGCCCTGCGGCTCTTGACGCGCACGCTGCCCTCGCTGGGTCGATCCTCCGATCTGGCCGATCTGCTCGAAGACGCCGCAGCGCGGCTTCCGCGCGCGCTCGGCGCGGAGCTGCTGGCGCGCGCCGGCGCGCTGGTGGCGGACGGGCAGGCCGAACGCGCCGCCGCGCTGGCGCGTCGCGCGGCGGAGATGGCGCGCGGCCTGATGAGCCCGCGCTGGCTGGAGACCTGGTCCACGCTGGCATTCAAGGCCGGCGATCTTGCGCAGCTCTCGCAGGCGCTGGAGGCGCGG
>DASRTX010000712.1:0-2982 GCA_035655715.1 Myxococcales bacterium
GTCCGGCGGACCCAGATGTACCTCGGCGAAGGTCCGAAAGCGCCTCTGAAACGCGGCGGGTCGATCCACTCCACCCAGATAGTAAGCGATGAGAACGTCCGAGAGCGGCCCGCCGATGCTCTTCCACAGCTCGAGGATACTGTAAGCGTCCGCTGATGGCCGCCTACCGGAACATAGCCGATTGGTGAAAGCTCCCCGGGGTGTGGTGAGAGCGGGATAGTGTCCATCAGCGGAGCAAATGGACACGAAGGCCGCCGGTAGCGGGACGCGCGTGGTGAGAGCGACGGCTGGCACAATGGATGCGGCGGGATTGGGCAGCAGGCGGTCGCGCCGCGTGTGGTCGGAGGAGGAGAAGCGGCGGATTGTCGCGGAAGCGAGCCAGGCCGGCGCGTCGGTGGCCGACATTGCCCGGCGGCACGGGATGAATGCCAATCTGCTGTTCACCTGGCGACGGGCGGCGCAGGCAGCGGCGCGAGGTGGAGAGCTGAATGGCGCGGCTGCGGATGGTCAGCCTGCGGCGACATCCTTGGCGTCTGAGGCACCGGCCTTTCTCCCCCTTGGCGTGTTCGAGCCGGGGGAAGACGGTGAACCTGCGTTGATCGCCGCTCCGGCACCGATGGCTGCGAGCCAGCCTTCGCCGCGCGCGAGACCGGGTCTGGTGCGCGATGAGCGGCCTGGTGTCATCGAGATCGACCTGGCGGACGGCACGCGCCTGCGCGTGGATGCCTTCGTCAATGAGCGGGCCCTGCGGCGTGTGATGGCGGTGCTGAGGGCGACGTCGTGATTTCGGTGGCGCCCGGGACCAAGGTCTACCTGGCCTGTCGCCCGGTCAGTATGCGCTATGGCTTTGACGGGCTGGCGGCGCAGGTGAAGCAGGTGCTCGAGGCTGACCCGTTCTCTGGCCATCTGTTTTTGTTTCGCAGCAAGCGAGCGGATTACCTGAAGCTGTTGTACTACGATGGCACCGGCTTGTGTCTGTTTGCAAAACGGCTTGAGAACGGCAAGTTCGTGTGGCCACCGATCGTGGATGGCGGAATGGTGCTGACGCCTGCGCAGCTGGCGCTGCTGGTGGAAGCGATCGACTGGCGACGAACAGTGGCGGCGGATGTGCCGCGCCGGCCGGTGGCGGTGTAAGCGACGGCGACTCACATTTTCGCATGCGGTGCCATGAGCCTGGCGGCGTGCTGGAGAACTCCTTAGACTCTGACAATGTTTTTGGCGAACCAACCGCTGCCGGCCGACCCTGAGGCGCTGCGCGCATTCGCCGCCGACCTGCAGGCCGAGCTGGCGCGCAAGGACATCGAGCTCGCCGCCAACGCCGCCGAGATCCATGCCAAGACGCTGCACATCGAAAAGCTGAAAATGCAGCTGGCCGTGCTGCGGCGCGCACGGTTCGGCCGGTCCTCGGAGAAGCTCGACCATGACATCGAGCAACTGGAACTGCGGATCGGCGAACTCGAAGCAGATCTCGCCGCCCAGGATGCCCGCGCGAACGATGCGGCCGCCAGGACCGGCCCCAGCAGCCCCGCCAGGCCTCGCCCGCGCCAGCAGCCGGTCCGCAAGCCGCTTCCGGAACACCTGCCGCGCCAGACCGTCACCCACGAGCCGACCTGCGCCTGCCCGGGGTGCGGCGGCACGACCTTCAGCCGGATCGGGCAGGACGAGCGCGAAGTCCTCGAATATGTCCCGTCCAGCTTCAAGGTGATCTGCCACGTCCGGCCGAAGCTGAGCTGCCGGTCGTGCGAGACCATCGTGCAATCGCCGATGCCGTCGCTGCCGATCGAGCGCGGGCGGCCCGGGCCTGGCCTGATCGCCCATGTCGTGGTGTCGAAATACTGTGACCACACCCCGTTGCACCGCCAGTCCGTCATCTACGCCCGCGAAGGCGTCGAACTTGACCGCGCCACGCTGGCCGATTGGGTGGGACAGGCGGAGTTCCTGCTCGCTCCCCTGGCCGAGGCGATCGGCCGGCATGTCCGCGCCGGCAGCGTGCTGCACGCGGACGACACCACCGTCCCGGTGCTGGCACCCGGAAAGGGCAAGACCAACACCGGACGACTCTGGGTGGTCGTCCGCGACGAGCGGCCCTGGGGGTCGGAGGTGCCGCCGGCGGCGTTCTATCTCTACTCGCCGGACCGCAAAGGCATCCGTGCCGAGGCGCTGCTCGGCACCTGCCAGGGGTTCCTGCACGCGGATGGCTATACCGGATTCGATCGGCTCTTCCGGCCAACCAAACCCGACGGCGACCCGCCGCTGATCGAGGTTGCCTGCTGGAGCCACGTGCGCCGAAAACTCTACGACGTGCACCACGCCACCGCTTCGCCGATCGCCAAGGAAGCCTTGGAGCGGATCGCCGCCCTGTTCGCCATCGAGAGCAGCATCCACGGACGATCCCCCGAGCAGCGTGCCGCCATGCGCAAGGAATACGCCCAGCCGCTGCTGGAGCCGCTGCAGGCGTTCCTCGCCACCTCGCTGCGCCAGGTGAGCGGCAAGAGCGCGCTCGCGCAGGCGATCCGCTATGCCCTGTCGCGGTGGCAGGCGCTGACCCGCTACGTCGACAACGGCCGGCTCGAGATGTCGAACAACGCCGCCGAGCGCGCCATGCGGCCGCCGGTTCTGGGGCGGCGGAATTACCTCTTCTGTGGCTCCGACGCCGGCGGGCAGCGCGCCGCCTGCATGTACACCATCATCGAGACCTGCCGCATGAACGGCATCAACCCGCAGGCCTACCTGGCCGACGTCCTCGCTCGCATCGCTGACCACCCCATCCACCGCATCAATGAACTGCTCCCCTGGCGCTGGTCAAAATAGCCCACCGCCAGGGCCAATGCCGCATCTCAAACCGCGGCCATCGGCAGACGGTTACGATCATGCGGCTGCTGATCGAGGAGCAGGATGACTTTCTCGGCGAGAACCGGGAGGTGCTGCGGGCGGGGCTGGCGACGGCGGCCTGGATCACGGTGGACGACACCGGGGCACGCC
>DASRTX010000713.1:0-3530 GCA_035655715.1 Myxococcales bacterium
AGAGATCGCCGTTGGTGCTCCAGGCCTCGCGCTGGGCGGGCTTGCTGCTGACGATCAGCTCGCCGTCGGGCGTGAACTGGAAGTCGTCTCCGCCGCCCAGGCGGAAGCTGGGCCAGTCGGAGTCGAGCGGGGTCACGTCGCGCGCGGGACCGCCGGAGGCGGACATGACGAAGACGTGGGTGCGCTTGCCTTCCTTCCACTCCGTCCAGTGCCGGGCGAAGAGGTGGTTGACGATGCGGGCCTGCACGCCGGACTTCTCGCGCTTCTCCGCGTGCTCCTTGTTGCACGCCTCGTTGCCGCCGCAGTCCGGGTAGACCTCGCTGGTGAAGGCGATCCAGCGGCCGTCGGGTGAGAAGACGCCCGCGTCGGCGCCGCCGGACAGCGAGGTGATCTTATGGCCGTCGCCTCCCGCCAGGTCATAGAGCCAGAGCTGGCCCTCGCGCACGATCAGCAATTGTTTGCCGTCGGGCGACCAGCGCGCGTGCTCGCTGCGCAGGTTGCGGGTGAACTGGCGCGGCTCGCCACCGTGGACCGGGAGCAGCCAGATGTCCTTGTCGTCCTTGTTGGACTCGAGGTTCTTCTGCCGCACCGTCACCGACGCCCACTTCCCGTCGGGCGAGACCTGCACGTCGTCGGCCCGGCGGGTGGCGAGCAGCTCTTCGGGGGTGAAGGGTCGGGCGGCCAGCAGCAGGGCGAGCAGCAGCGTGTGCATGGGAGGCGCTGTCTACCACGGCCGTCCGCCTCCGGCGCAATCTTCCGCCGGCCGTCTGCCTCCCGTAGAACCGCGTGATGCGGTCTCCGTGGATGCGATGGCGGCGCCTGAGCGGCCAGGCAGGTCAAGGACAATGTCCGCCTTTTCAAGTTGGAGCCGGGCCGGTGAATGCTGCGGCCGCGACACGGTCGGAGATCATAGCACCGGTTCAGCCCGCGTCGTGGAAGCGCGATTCGATCCGGCGGTCGGGAATCAGCCAGATGAGCGCCACGGTCACGTAGAGCGCATCCGCGATCCATTCCCGCACGAAGGAGAGCGGGATGGCCGCCGCGTAGATGAGGGGAGAGATCTTTCCCTTCAGATCCCGTCCCAGGGCGGTCGCCAGCTTCGATTCATGACCCTGCTCGGCGACGATGGCTTGCTGCAGGATGAAGTACGCGATGCCGGCCGCCAGCAACACCGCCCCGTAGACGGCCGTGGGCAGCGAGGAGAAGTGGTTCTGGCCCATCCAGCCGGTGGTGAAGGGAACCAGAGACAGCCAGAAGAGCAGGTGGAGGTTCGCCCAGAGGATCTTGCCGTTGATCCGGATGCAGGCCTGCAGCATGTGGTGGTGGTTGTTCCAGTAGATGCCCAGGTAGATGAAGCTGAGGACGTAGGTGAGGAACACAGGCAAGAGCGGCGCCAGCGCGGCCAGGTCGTCCCCGTGCGGGATCTTCAGCTCCAGCACCAGGATGGTGATGAGGATGGCGAAGACGCCGTCGCTGAAGGCCTCGAGGCGAGCCTTGTTCATCCGGTCACGCTACCGGTTCGCCGCGCCTATCTCCAGCGAGGCCGCGCGCGGGGCGCGGTCCGCGAGAGGAGGCAGGGATGAAGGCGAAGTGGGTCGCGTTGATCGCCGCGCTGGCGTTGCCGGCGCTGGCCTGGGCCGCCACTGGGAAGAGCTTGCAGGGCATGCTGTCGGGTGGGAAGAATTGCCCGATCCCGTGCGGAGACTGCCCGCTCAGCAAGAGATAGCCGGCGGCGTGGAAAGCCGCGAGCGCGCGGAGTTGGGGCGCCTGATGGGGCGCCTCGCGGACGGGGATCGCACAGCCTTCGGGCCGGTGTTCGCCCTGCTCTGGCCAAAGCTCCGCGCGTTCGCGGTGCGCTATGTGGGTCCGATCGACGGCGAGGATGCGGCGCAGGCCGCGCTGCTGCGCGTGTTCTCGCGCGCCAGCGAGTACGATCCCTCGCGGGACGCGCTGGGCTGGGCGCTGGGCATCGCTGCCTGGGAATGCAGGACGCTGCTGCGCAAGCGCCAGCGCCGCAAGGAGAGCACGCTCGAGGCCGCAGGCCGGAGCGAGGCGGAGATGGGGGCGCAGCCGGCTGCCGGGCCCAGCCCCGAGGAAGCGGCCATCGACCGGCACCTGCGCGAGGCGGCGGCGCAGGTGCTGGGGACGCTCCGGCCGCTGGACGTCGAAACCATCGTGGCCGCCGCAGGCGCTGACGGGCGCGGGGCCACGTTCCGCAAGCGGCTGGAGCGCGCGCTGGCGCGGTTCCGGCTGGCGTGGAGGACAAAGCATGGCCACGACTGAGCCGCTTGTGGCGCTGGAGACGCGCGCGCGCAGGGCCTACGAGCTGGGCCGGTTGCGCAGGGCGCTTCGCCTCGTGCCCCTGGTGCTGGCCGGGGCCGCGGCGGCGCTGGCCTGCGGACGCTCGCTTTCGCTGACCTGCGCGCTGTGCGCGGTGCTGCTGGCGCTGGCGGTCGGCCTCTCCCATGCCGGCGGTTCGCCGGGCCGCGCCGTGATCCCCGGGCTTTTGGCGGGCGCGCTGGCCCTGGCGTTCCCGGTGCTGCTGCACGTCTTCGGAGACGCCTGCGTGGGCCCCGCCTGCAGGCTCCTGGGAGTCCCGTCGTGCATCGTCGGAGGCGCCTCGGGGGGCGTGTTCATCGCCTCCCGGCTTGCGCGCGACCAGGAAGGCGCGAGCTTCGCCGTGGCAGCCCTGACCATCGCCTTCCTGATGGGCGCCTTCGGCTGCTCCATCGCTGGAGTCGGCGGCGTTCTTGGAATGATCGCCGGCATTCTCGCCGCCGGCGCCCCGGCCCTGCTGGCCTTTCGCCGATAGTTTCGCCCTCCATGCCAGCCCGGATTTCGCTTGGTCGAAGCCCACGGGCGCCGATAGGCTTTTCATCATGCGTTCATCGCTCCAACTCGCCTTCCTCGCCGCCCTCGGCAGTTCGCTGGCCTGCGCGCACCTCGGCCCGGTGCAGGCCGATGAGCTGCATCCACGCTATGCGCGCCCCGTCCTGGCCGCGCTGCCGGACACTTCGGTGGCCATCATCTACGACCCGCGCGAATTGCCGGACGACGTGCGCCTCACGGTTCCCAGCGGATTCCCGACTTCGACCGTTCATCACGCGCGCGCGCTCGTGACCAAGCACCTGCGCGAGGCGCTGGAGGCGGTGTTCGAACGCGTCGTGGTCGTCGAGGACCCCTCGCTCGCCCCTGCCGGGGCGACGCTGGCCACGGTGCACTTCGTCGAAGTGGGCGTCACCGTTTCCAGCAACATGGTGGTGGGGACCCTGGAGTGGTCGGTGTCCCTGCGGCGCGCCGGGGATTCCCAGGCCATCTACAGCTGGGCAGAGCGGACGGTCGGGACGCGCGGAGGGTATGGCCGTGGGGGTTACCTGGACGCCGGGCCGCTCGTGCAGGGCGCGCTGGAAGCTTCTTTTCGAGCGCTCCTCAAGGACATGCAGGCGCACGATCTCGCGCACCAGCTCGCGGCCCCCGTGAGCCGCGGCTGATCGCTCGCCCAGGCCGCAACCCGGGCCCGTTCCCCGCCA
>DASRTX010000714.1:0-12128 GCA_035655715.1 Myxococcales bacterium
GACCGTCCACGCGGGCGTGTTGCGCGCGTTCCTGCCTCTGGCGCAGCACCGCATCACCGGCATCGTCAGCCGCGGCGGCTCGCTGATGGCGCAGTGGATGCTGGCCACCGGCCGCGAGAATCCCTGGTTCACGCACTTCGACCAGCTCTGCGAGATCTTCAAGAAGTACGACGTCAGCTTCTCGCTGGGCGACTCGCTGAGGCCCGGGTGCCTGGCGGACGCTTCCGACCAGGCGCAGCTCGCCGAGCTGCGCGTTCTCGGCTACCTGACCAAGAAGGCGTGGGAGCACGACGTCCAGGTGATGATCGAAGGTCCGGGCCACGTGCCCATGGACCAGATCGAGATGAACATGAAGATCGAGCAGGAGGCGTGCTTCGAGGCGCCCTTCTACGTGCTCGGCCCGCTCACCACCGACGTCGCCCCCGGCTACGATCACATCACCTCTGCCATCGGCGCGGCGCTGGCGGGCTGGCACGGCGCTTCCATGCTCTGCTACGTCACGCCGGCGGAGCACCTGAGCCTCCCCAACGCCGAGGACGTGCGGCAGGGGATCATCGCCTACAAGATCGCCGCCCATGCCGCCGACGTGGCCCGGCACCGGCCCGGAGCCCGCGACCGCGACGACGCGCTCAGCCGCGCCCGCTACGCCTTCGACTGGAACGAGCAGTTCCGCCTCTCGCTCGATCCGGACGCCGCCAAGGCCAAGCACGACGAGACGCTGCCGCACGACGCCTTCAAGTCCGCCGAGTTCTGCGCCATGTGCGGGCCCAAGTTCTGCTCGATGAAGACCCACACCCACCTCGACGACAAGTCGCACCCGGCGGTGGTGGAGCGCGCTCCGCAGCAGCTGATCGAGGAGTCGCTGGCCTTCGCGCAGCAGGCCGCGCTGCCCCGCACCGGCAGCGTGGCGCAGCCCCAGCCTGTGGCACTGGGGAAGAAGCCCGCCGCGGCGTGATGGCGGAAACGGCCCTGGCCGGCGACGGGCGCAGCCCGCAGGGCCCTTTCGCCATCGAGACCGATGCGCTGACGCGAAAGTTCTCCGCGCAGGTGGCGGTGGACGGCATCGACCTGCGCGTTCCCCGCGGCAGCTTCTACGGTTTCCTCGGCGAGAACGGCGCGGGCAAGAGCACCACCATCTCCATGCTCACGGGAGTGCTGGCGCCCTCCGGCGGACGGATGCGCGTGTTGGGCCTTTTGCCGGGAGACGAGCTGAAGCGCCGCATCGGCGTCGTGCCGGACGGATTGCTCCTCTTCGATCGCCTCACCGGGAGCGAGCAGCTGGTCTTCGTCGGGCGCCTCTTCGGGCTCGAGCGGGCGGAGGCAGGCCGCCGCGCCGACGAGCTGCTCGCCACCATGGAGCTCGCGGGCGAGGGTCGCAAGCTGATCGCCGACTACTCCTTCGGCATGCGGAAGAAGCTGGCGCTGGCGGCGGCGCTGATCCACGGGCCAGAGCTGCTCTTCCTGGACGAACCCTTCGAGGGCGTCGACGCCGTGGCCAAGGCGTCGCTCACGGCGCTGCTGTCGGATCTCGTCCGCCGCGGCCGCCTCACGGTCTTCCTCACCTCCCATGTGCTGGAGGTGGTGGAGCGCCTCTGCGATCAGGTCGGCATCATCCATCGGGGGAGGCTGGTGGCGCAGGGCTCTTTGCATGAGGTGGTGCAGGCGGTGCCCGGGGCGCAGTCGCTCACCGACGCCTTCGTCAAGCTGGTGGGCGAGGGCCGCGGCCAGACCCGCGCGCTCTCCTTCCTGCCGTGACCGCGCGCTGGCCCACGCAAGCCCGCGCCCTCCTGGCTTTGCGCGTGCTGCTCTGGTGGCGCCGCTTCGTGCGCGATCGCCAATGGGGCCGCGCCGTCGCCGGCCTGATGGGGGCGGGGATGGGCGCTTTCGTCAGCGCCTCGCTCTGCGCGTTGGTCCTCACCGCCGCTGCCGAGCTGCAGCGCGATCCGGCCCGGTTGCAGGCGCGCGGCGGGCCGCTGATGCTCTTCGCGGCGTGGGCGACGCTTTCGCTCCTGGCGCGGGTCTGGTTCGGACTGCTCTCGCTCGCGCAGCAGCAGGGCTTCCTCGACCCGCGCCGGCTGCGCCCGTTCCCGGTCAGCGAGCGGCTGGTCAGCGCCATCAATCTGATGGCGCTGCTCTTCGATCCGGTCTGGCTGCTGCTCTATCCGCCGCTCTTCTGCATCGCGTTGGCGGTGGCGCGCTTGCCGGGCGCGCCCGCCGCTGCGTCGATGCTCGTGGCGGAGGCGCTGGCTGTGTGGGCCACTGCCGGCCTGCTGCATCTGGGCGCGGCCATCGCCGCGCTCTTCGATGCGCGTCCGGCGCTGCGCCGCGGGTTCTCGGTGGTGCTGCTGATCGCCGGCGTGGTGGGATTCCAGCTCTCCGTCGCCCTTCCCACCCAACAGGGAATCAGCGAGCTGTTCGCCCACCGGCACGGCGCGCTGCTCGCCTGGACGCCGCCGGGATGGATGGCGCAGGTGGCCGGCCGCCTCTCCGGGGGCGCGCCGCTGCGCGCGCTCGCGCCAGCCCTGCTGCTCGCGGCACTGGGCCTGGGAGGCAGCGCTGCCGCGCACGCGCTCTCGCGTCGGGAGCTGAGGCGTCCACCCGAGACCGGGCGCGCCGCCGTCGCGCGCGGCGCCGGCTGGTCGCTGCCGCTGGTTCCGGCGCGCTTCTCCGCGCTGCTGGAGAAGGAGGCGAGGACCGCGCTGCGGATCGGATGGCTCCAGCTGGTGATCGTCCCGGTGGCCTATCTGTTGTTGGTCCGCGCAGTGCTGCCCGGTCCCGAGCCGCTCCTCATCGCGGCGGTCTACGCGCACCTCGGCGTGCTGGAGTTCACCACCAACGCCTTCGGCCGCGACGCCGCGTCCGCGCGCGGCTGGTTCCTCTGGCCGGTGGCGATGCGGGCGGTGCTGCTGGCCAAGAACGTGGTCGCGTACGGGTTCTCGCTGGCCATCTTCCTGCTCCTCGCGCTGACGGCTGGATTCGGGGGGCGCATCACACCCGGACAGTTCGCGGTGGGGTTGCTCGCGCACGCCGCCACCTTTCCCCTGCTGGCCACCTACGGCAACGTGGTGAGCACCTGGTTCCCGGTTCCGGTCCGCGGCGGGAGGCTGCGGCGGGTGCGTGGGGCGGGCCCGGTGGGCTCGAGGCTGACGGCCATGCTGCTGCTGGCGGGGGCAGCATGGGCGCCGTGGGCGCTCGCCAGGCTGGGAGTGATCCAGCTCTACGCGGCCTATGCGGGCGAGCTGATCGCGCTGGGCGTCGCCTATCCGGCGCTGCTGGGCGTGGCCGCGCACCTGATCGAGACGCGTCGCGAGTTGCTGATCGCCAGCCTCTTGCGCGACGAATGAGTCAGGACCGTGGATCGAGCGGAGTGCCGTCGGCCAGCGGCTCGTCGCTGCCCGGCACGTAGTTGGGGTTTTTCCGCAAGATGCCGGGGCCGCCGTCCCAGCCGAAGAGCGCGAGGACGGTGTGGTAGGCGCCCACCAGCGCCATGTAGACGGCGGCGAGCGCCATCGCGCCGAAGCAGACGAGCAGCCCGTACATCCACGGCCGCGCGCCTTCCGCCGGGCCGCCCGACACGCGCGCGTGGACGAATCCGATCAGGCAGGTGAGCACCGCCAGGGTGAGGAGCATCGCGCCGCCGCGGAGGATCTTCGGCATGGTCTCAGGTCTCGAAGCTGGCGCCGCAGGAGCAGGTGCGGCGCGCGCGGGGGTTCTTGAAGCGGAAGCCGGGGCCCGAGGGCAGGTCGACGACGGTGCCCTCGAGCAGCGCGGCGCTCTTGCGATCCAGCGCGACCTGCACAGTCCCGAGGTCGATCACCACGTCGTCCGGCCCGGCCGCCTCGACGAAGTAGAGCTCGTAGGTGAGCCCGTTGCACCCGCCGGCCACCACCGCCACGCGCAGGAGCCAGCCGGTGACGCCGGCCTCCTCGGCGCGCGTGAGCACGGCCTGCGCGGCACGCGGGGTGAGCGACAGCATCAGTCGTTGCCCTGCTGCCGCAACGCCTGCAGCTCGTCGTCGGGGATCTGCGCAAACGCGTCCACGCAGCGCGGGTCGAACTGGGTGCCGCCGCAGCGGCCGATCTCGGCGCGGGCCTCCGCGAAGGTGGCGGCCCTGCGGTAGGGGCGATCGCTGGTCATCGCGTCCAGCGTGTCGGCGATCATGAACACGCGCGCGCCGAGAGGGATCTCCTCGCCGCGCAGCTTGCGCGGATACCCGCCGCCGTCCCAGCGCTCCTGGTGCGCCAGCACGATCTCCGCCGCCGGCCGGAGGAACTCGATGCTCTGGAGGATGCGGAAGCCGACCTCGGGATGCCGGCGCATCTCCACCCACTCCGCGGGAGTGAGGGGACCCGGCTTGAGCAGGATGCTGTCGGGGACGCCGATCTTGCCGATGTCGTGCAGCAGCGCGCCGCGCCCGATGACCTCCAGCGTGCTCTCGGGAATGCCCATCCGCTGCGCCATCGCCAGCGTGTAGCGGACCACGCGCTGCGAATGGTCGCTGGTCTCGTGCTCGCGCGCGTCGAGCGCGTGCACCAGCGCGTGCAGCGTGTTGGAATAGGCATTGGCGATGCCCTGCAGCGCCGCGCTGAGCTCGGCGGTGCGCTCGCGGATGCGCCGCGCCAGACCCTCGTGGTAGCGGGCCCGCGCCGCGATCAGCCGGCTCTTGCTCCAGGCCCGCTCGATGGCGCGCACCAGCTCGGTGACCCGCGGCGGCTTGAGCAGGTAGTCGGCGGCGCCGCGCTTGAGGCACTCCACCGCGCTCTCGGTGTCGCCGTAGCCGGTGAGCATCACCACCGCGGCGTGCTGGTGGCGCTGCAGCACCTGGTCCAGCAGCCAGAGGCCGTCGCGCTCCGGCATCTTCACGTCGCAGAGGACGAGCGGAAGGTCCTCGCCGCGCAGCATCTGCAGCGCCGCCTCCGCCGAGACGGCCTGCCGGACCGGGTACCCTTCCTCCTTCAGCACCGCCGCCAGCACCTCGCGCACCGCGCGATCGTCGTCCACCACCAGGACCGTGGGGGGCTGCGCGGTGACGGCGTCCTTCTCGGCGGGGGCAAGCTCTGCCGGCGTGTCGAGCGGCTGGCTGCCCAGCCGCAGCATGTCATCGATGCCTAGCATTCTGCTCGGAGCGCCAGTCTGTCTGGTCCAAGGTCCGCAAGTCAAATGGGAAATCGGGCGGGCGCCCGTCTGGATTGACACTGCGCGGCAGCGGGCGTACCCCCCGAGGGTTCCACTTCCCCAGAGGGTCAACATGGCCGAAGCCATCCCGATGCCGCAGAAGCCCGCGCCCCTTGCCACCGCGCAGGGAGCGGTCACACCGCAGGGAACGCTGGCGGTGTTCGAGCCCGGCAACGGCAAGCTCCTCGGCGAGGTGCGGGTCTCGACCGCGAAGGATGTGCGCGAGGCGGTGCAGGCCGCGCGGCGGGCGCAGGCGGACTGGGCCCGCAAGACCTTCGCCCAGCGCCGCGACGTGCTGCTGCGCTTCCGCGATCTGCTGCTCGCCCGCGCCACCGAGTTCTGCGAACACCTCACCCGCGAGAACGGCAAGACCCGCAACGAGTCGCTGTTCATGGAGGTCCTGCCGGTGGCCGACGCCACCACCTGGTACGCCAACCACGCCCGCAAGGCCCTCCAGGACGAGAAGATTCCCCTGCACATGTTCCCGCACAAGAAGTCGTACCTGCGCTTCTACCCGCGCGGCGTCGTCGGCATCATCTCGCCGTGGAACTACCCGTTCTCCATTCCCACCGGCGACGCGGTCGGCGCGCTGATGGCCGGCAACGCGGTGGTGGTGAAACCGAGCGAGTTCACCCCCATCATTCTGGAAAAAACGCGCGCCCTGCTGGAGGAGGCCGGGCTGCCCCGCGGGCTGTTCGGCGTGGTGCAGGGCCGCGGCGACGTCGGCGCAGAGCTGATCCGGAGCGGCGTGAACATGATCATCTTCACCGGCAGCGTGGCCACCGGGAAGAAGGTGAACGTCGCCGCCGCCGAGCAGATGATCCCCTGCGTGCTGGAGCTGGGCGGCAAGGATCCCGCCATCGTGCTCCCCGATGCCGATCTCGACAGCGCGGCCAAGAAGATCGCCTGGGGCGCCTTCGCCAACTCCGGCCAGACCTGCGCCTCGGTGGAGCGCGTCTACGTGCACGAGAGCGTCGCGCAGTCCTTCACCGACAAGGTGGTGAAGCTTGCCAAGGGACTGCGCCAGGGCGAGCCCAACGCGCACGACGTCGACGTGGGCGCGATGACCACGCAGATGCAGGTGGAGATCGTCCGCCGCCATCTCGACGAGGCCAGGGCGCGCGGCGCCAAGGTGCTGGCAGGCGGCGAGGTGAAGGTCACGCCGGAGGGAGCGCGCTTCGTGCAGCCCACCGTGCTCACCGGGACCACGCCGGACATGGCCATCGTCCGCGACGAGACCTTCGGGCCGATGCTGCCGATCATGACCTACCGCACCGAGGAAGAGGTGGTCCGCCTCGCCAACGACTCGCTGTACGGGCTCTCCGCCTACGTGTTCACCAAGGACAAGTCGGCGGCCGACCGCATCGCCAACCAGCTCCTCGCCGGCACGGTGATGCACAACGACACGCTCTACACGCACGCCGCGCCGGAGACGCCGTGGGGCGGGGTGAAGTCGTCGGGCCTGGGCCGCGTGCACGGCAAGCACGGGATGCGCGACTTCTGCGAAGTGCGCCACGTCAATCTGGAGCGGCTGAATTTTCCCGCCTTCTGGTACTACCCGTATTCGCGCAAGGCATGGAACACGGGCCTGCGCGTCTATCGCACATTGCTCGGTCGCGGCATCGCCGGGCGGATCAAGGCTCTGTTCGGGCTGCAGTGATGCGGGTCCGTCAATCGGCCGGCCTGCCGGCGCGGCGCTCCGCGAGGCTGCAGTCCACCGCTCGGCTGCTTGCCTGGAACGTGCAACTACCGCTCCACCGAACGCCTCCCTAGCTTGGAGGTGATGGCATCGTCGCCCCACAGCAAGACGAGCTGGCTCGCTCGCCGCACCTACATGGTCGCATCCGGCTTCGTCCTGGTGGGCGCCCTGTTCACGGCGATGAACGCGAACCTGCCGGTCCTGCGCAATAGCCTGGTCTACGCGCGCACCGTCGAGAACCTCGAGCTCCATCACCTCGCGCTCTGGCAGGTCTGCGCGGATCCTGCGCAGGTCCACGCGCAGGCCTGCGGCTTCTCCGTCTTCGCAGTTCCCTTCGTCCGCCTCGCCGGGCTGAACGTCGGCTTGACGTTGGCTTCATGGATGACGACGGCGCTGCTGATCGCCGCGATGATCGCGTTCTTCCGCCGGTTCAACGGCGCCTTCGGACTGACGGAGAAAGACCTACCGCTGGAGCTGGTGGTCACCTGCTTCAACCCGCTGGTGATGACGCAGTTCTGGTCGGCGCACCCGGATTCGGTCTTTGCGGCCTTCTTCCTGCTCAGCTTCGTCTTCCTCGATCGACTGCTGAAGGACGAGGTGCTGAAGGAAACCTGGACCGCCGTGGCGTACACGCTGGCGGTGATGCTCGCCGTCTTCGTCAGGCCGGCCGGGCTCATCCTCTATCCGCTCCAGGCGCTCTACGTCTTCTGGCATCGGCGAGAAGTCTTCGCGCTGGTGAGACGCCGCCCCAGGCGTTTCTCCGCTCTCGCCGCCAGCGCCACCGTTCTCGCCGTCTGGGTTGGGCTCGGCAAGCTCGGGCACAATCCCCTGGTCAACCTCAACCAAGGGGAATTCAACGTTCCCGTCCCGTATCTCTCCACCCTTGGCGGGATGGTAGCGCTGCTCGCGATCACGTTCGGCGTCCTGCTCGTCGTGGCGGCGCCGCGTCTCTCGGTGACCTGGGAAAGCGCGCCGCTGCTCCTCATGCTGGCGGCCTACGTGCACGTCTTCATGGTCTATCACGGCAGCAGCCACAACATGAGGTACTATGTTCCGGTCCTTCCCCTGATGGCGCTCTTCGTCGTGCGCGCGCTCCGCGCGGTGCGGGCGAAGTCGATGGTCGCCGCGGGCCTCGCCATCTTCGCCGTCACCAACGCCGCGGCCATCCTCGTCTACGACTCCGCCGGCGCCAATCGTCTCTTCGCGCGGGTCGCTTCGGAAAAGATCAACGGTGGCCAGCTGGGCTACTTCGACAATTTACGGCTGTCTTCGCAATTGCGCATGAAGGCCGCGCTGGATCGCATCAACGCGCTGCTGCCGCCGGGCGCTTCGCTGAACTACGTGACCTCCTACTACGAGGGCGCCGCCGATGGGATCTATCAGGCATCGGGATTGCTGCGCCCCGACATCCGGATCCGGTACGCAAAGAACGTCGGCGACCTGGGGCCAGTCACCGGCGACGCCTGGACATTCTTCCCCGAGCGGATCGGCATGCACCCTTCCGCTGGCTCGTCGGAGTGGCTGGTGCACGGCTCGGTGGCTTTCTCCCAACTCCGGAAGTAGGTCACTTGCCGCGCCGGCTGCAAGCGCCTACCGCCTTCCACATGTCGCTCTCGGTCGAGTACCGATCGTAGGGAGTCTTTCGCGCCCGCAGCTGCACGCGGCTATGGCCCACGTCGACCTGGGTGAAGCGGAGCTCCCAAACGAGGATCTGATCGCCCATGTAACCCCTGGTCGCGCTGATGGTCGACGGTCCGGGGGCATCGCGAAGAACGGGAACGATTGCGGGCCCCCCCACCAGGTCTTCCGCGACGCAAGACGCCAACATCCTCTCGGCACCCGAAAAGACGCCTTCGAGCTCGGGGCCGGACTCCCGAATCTCCCGAGTGCTGGGACCGCAGGCTGCGGTCACGGATATCAGCAACAGGCCAGACAATCCGCGGCGCATGCGATCCCTGCTCGAAAGGGCTTCAAGTCTCTCGATGACGACATCGTCTCTGACACGCGGCCGGCTTCAGCTGGAGCAGATTTTGTCACGACCCACGCAGTGGCTGGCGTTCCTTGACACCGCCCCCCGCGGGCGCTACCAAGCGCGCCTCTCTCCGAGGAGGCCAGAGTGGCGACCTACGATCTCGCGATCATCGGCAGCGGACCCGGCGGCTACGTCTGCGCCATCCGCGCGGGCCAGAACGGCCTCAAGACGGTGGTCATCGAGAAGGATCCGCGGGTCGGCGGAACCTGCACGCTGCGCGGGTGCATCCCCACCAAGGCGGTGCTGCACAGCGCCGATCTGTACGGCGAGGCCCAGCATGGCGCGAAGATCGGCGTGAAGGCCTCCGGCATCGAGCTGGACATGAACGCGGTGCGCTCGTTCAAGGAGGACGTCGCCGGCAAGTCGAGCAAGGGCATCGAATTCCTCTTCCGCAAGAACAAGGTCGAGCGCCTGCACGGCCACGGCCGACTCGCCGGGCCCGGCAAGATCTCGGTGACCGGACCCGACGGCAAGGAGCAGATCGTCGAGGCGAAGCATGCGGTCATCGCCACCGGCTCTGCGCCGCGCCTCATCCCCGGCATCACCTTGGGACCCAGGGTGATGACCAGCGACGAGCTGTTGGAGAACGTGGTCGTCCCCAAGCGGCTCATCGTCCTCGGCGCGGGCGCTGTGGGTGTGGAGTTCGCCAGCGCATACCGGCGATTCGGCAGCGAAGTGACGCTGGTGGAGATGCTGCCCCGCCTGTTGCCCCTGGAGGACGAGGATATCTCCGCTGAGTTCGAAAAGGCGTTCCGCCGGCGCGGCATCAAGTCCCACACCGGCGCGAAGCTGGAGAAGGTGGAGGTGGCCGGCGAGGTGGTGAAGGCGATGGTCGCGGGGCCCAAGGGCGTGGAGAACCTCGAAGCCGACCTCTTCCTCTGCGCGGTGGGCCGCAGGCCGGTGAGCGAGAACGTCGGCCTGGAGAAGTTCCCCAACATCAAGGTGGAGCGCGGCTTCGTGGTGGTGGACGCGGACACGCTGCTCACCGGCGAAGGCTGGGTGTCGGCCATCGGCGACGTGGTGGCGCTGCCGGGCCGGCCGCACCCGCAGCTCGCACACCTGGCGTTCGTCGAGGGCGAGTTCATCGCCGACCGCCTCGCCGGCAAGAAGCCGCACGCGGTCAACTACGACCTGGTGCCCGGCGCCACCTATTCGGATCCGGAGGTCGCCTCGGTGGGCCTGACCGAGAAGGCGGCCAAGGAGCGCGGCCACAAGGTGAAGGTCGGCACCTTTCCCATGTCCGCCAACGGCAAGGCGCGCATCCTCGGCGCGGCGGAAGGTCTGGTGAAGGTGGTGGCCGAGGAGAAATACGACGAGGTGCTGGGCGTCCATATCGTCGGGCCCCGCGCGACGGAGCTCATCAGCGATGCCTGCTCGCTCCTCCGCCTGGAGACCACGAGCGAGGAGATGCTGCACGTGATGCGCCCGCACCCGACGTTGTCGGAGGCGCTCACGGAGGCGGCTTTGGGCGTGCGCGGGAAACCGCTGCACATCTAGTGTCACTACCCCGCAGCGGCGGCCGGGAAGGATGTCCGGGATCCGCTGTTTTGATGATCGCGCGGGGAGGCTCCGATGGACGAAACCAGATCCTGGCGTCGGGGATTTGTTGCCGGATTTGCGGCACTTGCGCTCTCGGTTGGCGGCCAGGTGGCCACGGGAGCAGACGACGCGGTCGAGCCGGCGGAGTCCTGTCCGCTCTCGCGCGGCCGCCTGGCCGACCGCGTGCCCGATCGGCTCGCGCCGCGGATGGATGCGCAGGGCATTGCGCAGCGCGTCGCCCATGCGGTGGTCGGCGCCGTGCTGCACGGCTCCATTTAGTCTAGTTCAGCCGCTTCTGCCCGGCCGAGTCGCGATACCAGTCGAACGGGCGCCCGTCGGTGTTCACCATCACCGTCTTGACGTCGAAGTGCTCGTCGAAGGACTCGGTGCCGAACTCGCGGCCCGTGCCTGACTCCTTCACGCCGCCCCAGGGAAGGGCGGGATCCAACCGGTGGTGATCGTTGATCCAGACGATGCCGCAGCGCATGGCCGCCGCGACGCGGTGGGCGCGCGACACGTCGCGGGTCCGGATGGCGGCCGCCAGGCCGAACGGCGAGTCGTTGGCGATGCGGATGGCCTCCGCCTCGTCCTCGAAGGGCACCACCACCGTGAACGGACCGAACACCTCCTCGCGGGCGATGCGCATCGAAGGCGTGACGTCGGCGAAGACGGTGGGCTCAACGAAGAACCCCCGCGCAAGCGCAGGGTCGGAGAGCTGAGGCACCCGGCCTCCCGCCACCAGCCGCGCTCCCTCGGCCAGCCCGGCCTCCACGTAGGAGAGGACGCGGCGGCGCTGCCGCTCGGAGATCACCGGCCCGAGCTGGGTCCGTGGATCGGAGGGATCGCCGATGCGGATGGTCTTCGCCTTCTCCGCCAGCCGCTCGACGAACTCCCCGTAGACGGAGCGCTGCACGAGGTGCCGGCTGGCGCAGATGCAGGTCTGCCCCGCGCCCACGAAGGCCCCGAAGGCGGCGTAGTTGACCGCCTGTTCCAGGTCGTAGTCGTCGAAGACCAGCACCGGCGTCTTGCCGCCCAGCTCCAGGGTCTGCCGGGCGAAGTTGCGACCCGCAAGGCCGCCCACGATGCGCCCGGCGTCGGTGCCGCCGGTGAGCACCAGCTTGTTCAGGCCAGGGTGCTCGGCCAGCGCCTTGCCCGTGCTGGGGCCCAGCCCCGGCACGACGTTGAAAACGCCCGGCGGCAGCCCGGCCTCGGAGAAGAGGCGCGCGAGCGTCAGAGTGGTGAGCGGCGTGTACTCCGAAGGCTTCACCACGGTGGTGCAACCAGACGCCAGCACCGGCGCGAGGCTCTTGCAGAGGATCATCAGCGGATGATTGAACGGCGTCGAGTTGCCTACCACCCCGATGGGAGTCCGCAGCGTGTAGGCGAGGTAGGGACCCTCGACCGGCACCACCGCGTCGCGCCGCGAGAGCGCGAGCCCGGCGTTGTAACGGAAGAAGTCAGGGATCCGGCTCACCTGCGCCCGCGTCTCGTTGACCGGCCTGCCGTTGTTCGTCGTCTCGAGCTGGAACAGCTCCGGGAGGCGCGCCTCGAACGCGTCGGCAATCTTGTTGACGAGCCGCGCGCGGGACCGGACTTCCATCCCGCCCCACTCCTTGCTCTCGAAGGCGCGGGCGGCGCTCTTCACGGCGCGGTCGATGTCCGCCGCCGTGCCGTGCGCGGTTC
>DASRTX010000715.1:0-11770 GCA_035655715.1 Myxococcales bacterium
GCTGGCCTGCGCGCTGTACGCCAGCGCCATCACCAAGGTTGTCCCGGTCAAGGGCACCCGCGAGGCGGAGCTCACCAAGCTGTTGGAGAACATCTTCCGCTGCGTGAACATCGCGCTCGTCAACGAGATGAAGCTGCTCTGCGAGCGCATGAACATCGATCTGTGGGAAGTGATCGACGCGGCCAAGACCAAGCCGTTCGGGTTCATGCCGTTCTACCCCGGCCCGGGTCTCGGCGGGCACTGCATCCCAATCGACCCCTTCTACCTGACCTGGAAGGCGCGCGAGTTCGAGTTCAACACGCGCTTCATCGAGCTCGCCGGCGAGATCAACTGGCAGATGCCGCACCACGTCGTCGAGCGGACCATGGATGCCCTGAACGATCAGGGCAAGGCGCTGAAGGGCGCGAAGGTGCTGATCCTCGGCCTCGCCTACAAGAAGAACATCGACGACCTGCGCGAGAGCCCGTCGATCCGGCTGATCGAGCTCTTCCGCGAGAAGGGCGCGACGGTCAGCTACCACGACCCGTACTGCCCGAAGATGAAGGAGATGCGCCACCAGCCCAGGTACATGCTGGAGATGGAGAGCGTGCCGCTCGAGGCCGCCAAGGACGCCGACGTGGTGGTGATCGCCACCGACCACGACTCCATCGACTACCAGCAGCTCGTCCGGGACGCGAAGCTGGTGGTCGACACCCGGAACGCCACCAAGGGCGTGACTTTCGGGAAGGACAAGATTCGCAGCGCATAGCAATGCCTCGGGGTGGGGCGGGAGGGCGCGGCGGGACCGATTCCGGGCGGTCCCCCGCGCCGCTTTTTTTGTGCACGCCACGAGCACGCGCACATTCACGAGGACGTGCACGAGAACGCCCAAAAAGACCCGGCCCAAATCCGCGGACCAGACCCGGATGGTTCGCAGTCAGGCGCGCAGCACGGTCACCAGCGGCGGGATGCGCTTCGCGCGGCGCCAGCCCGTCCTCGCCAGGCGGGAGGAACCCGCGGTCTTCGGGGCCACCGCTCGACGTGGACACGGCCCCTGCCCGGCGGTACAGCTTCCAGGCCATGCCCGTACCCGCGCTCACCAACAGCCAGATCGTCGTCCAGGTCTGCCTGCTTCTGACCGCCGCCATCTCCGTCGTGGGCGGCTCGTTGCAGATGGTTCTCGGGCAGCCGGACACCTCTCCGCGGCTCGACAACGTCCACCGCTTCATGGCCGGCGTCTATCTCTCCACCGGGCTCATCTCCCTGTGGGCCGCGTTCACCGTCCGGCAACAGGGCACGCTGGTGTACCTTCTCGCGCTCGGCGTGCTGGCGGCCGGCTTCGGCCGCCTCGTCTCGATCCGCAAGGTCGGCCTGCCCGAACCTACGGCCGTATGGCTCGGCTACCTGATTCCCGAGCTGCTCATCCCGTTCGTCATGGCGGGCGCGCACTACGCGGGTTCTTGAGCGCGCCTCGCCGCCTTTTCTCCGTGGGCAAACGTGAGCAGGCCGATGCGCAACAGCACCGGGCGCTGCACATTTGATTACAATTGAGCTGAAAAATTTCAGCCCTGCCATCCACAATCCTGTTGACCCCCGCGCGTATCCAGCCAAAGGTGCCGCCCCGGAGAGTGGACCATGCGTCACCTGTTGCGGCCGTGCATCATCGGCCTGATCTGCGCCGCGGCATGTGGTCCGAACGGCGATTTGACTGGCGCAGAGCGGTCGCTGCTCTCGCAGTTCTCACTCGGGCCGCTTCCGCTCGATCCCTCCAACGCCAAGGCCGACGATCCCGCCGCGGCATCGCTGGGCCAGCAGTTCTTCTTCGACAGCCGCTTTTCCGGCCCTCTGGCGCTCGGAGACGACGGCACCAACGGAGCGACGGGTCCGCGCGGCGCCGCTGCGACCGTCTCCTGCTCGTCCTGCCACGATCCGGCGCACGGCGGCGCCGATGCGCGGTCGCGGCCTTCGAACACCAGCCTCGGCTCCTCCTGGACGGGGCGCAACGCGCCCACCGTCTTGAACGCCGCGTATTCACCCTGGCAGTTCTGGGACGGCCGCAGCGACTCGCTCTGGTCGCAGGCGTTGGGGCCGGTCGAGAGCCCGGGCGAGCACAACTTCTCGCGCCTGGAGGTCGCGCACCTCATCGCCGCGGTGTACGCGGCGCCGTTCCAGGAAGTGTTCGGCGCGCTTCCGGACCTCTCCGATGCGCAGCGCTTTCCGGCCAGCGGCAAGCCCGGCAATCCCTCCTGGGATCAGATGACGGCGCAGGATCAGTCGGCGGTCAACCGCGTCTTCGCCGACTTCGGCAAGGCCATCGAGGCATACGAGCGCACCCTGATCGATCGCGACTCGCCGTTCGACCGTTACATGGCCGGCGACGAGGGCGCCCTCTCCGCCGCCGCGGTTCGCGGTGCGCGCCTCTTCGTGGGGCGCGCCTCGTGCAACGAATGCCACCGCGGCCCCAACTTCACCGACGACTCGTTCCACAACACCGGCGTGCCCCAGGTGGGAAGCGCTGCCATCCCGGCGGCCGACGATGGCCGCATGGCGGGCGTCTCGCGACTGCTCGCCAGCCCCTTCAACTCCAAAGGCCCGTACAGCGACTCGCCGGACGCAGCGCGGCTGCCGACCCCCGCCTTGGAGAGCGCGCGCGGCGCGTTCAAGACCCCGGGCCTGCGCGGCGTTCTGCGAACGGCGCCGTACATGCACACCGGCGGTTTCGCCACCCTGCGGGACGTGGTGGTCTTCTACCGGGACGGGGGCGGCGCCTCTGGCTTCTCCGGCACCAAGGACGTCACCATGCAGCCGTTGGTGCTTTCCGATGCCGACGTCGACGACATGGTCGCCTTCCTCGGATCTCTCTCCGGCGCGCCGCTTCCCGCCGCCCTCACCATCGCCCCGAGGCTGCCGTGATCCGCCCCCTGACCGCCGCCGTGCTGGCCTGCATCCTGGCCTCCGCAGCGCGCGCCGAGGATCCGTCGCCGGCCATCGGCCCGGCGAACCTGTCCCTGATGGACGGCGTCAAACTGCGCTTCACCGGCTACGTCGACGCGGGCTTCTTCGCCACCGGCGGCGACGGCACCGCCTACGTCCGGGACGCCGGCAAGGTATTGCACCCCGAATATGCCGCCACGGTTCCCTGGGTGTTCATGGGCGATCCGTGGGGCAATCCGGTGAACGCGCAGGGCGAGTCGGCCGACCTGGGCCTGGATCGCACCAACATCGGGCGATTCGACTCCATCCAGTCGCACGGCAAGCCCTCGTTCCTGGTCCACATGGTCAACCTGGGAATGGCCGCCAGCGTGGGCAGCGAGCTGTTCTTCGAGACCAGCCTGAACTTCGAGCCGCGCCAGGGCACGCTCGGCTCGTCGGGCGATCAGCTCGACGTCGACCTCGCATATCTGGAGTGGGTGCCGCTGCGCTCGGTGAACCTGCACGTGTTCGCCGGCAAGTTCGAGTCCACCTTCGGCATCGAGTACCGGACCCGCAAGGCTTCCGACCGCTTCGGCCTCACGCCCTCGCTGATCTCGCGCTACACGACGGGCACGCCCACCGGGCTCAAGGCGCGGGCCGGCTTCTTCGGCGACCTCCTGGTGGTGAACCTCGCCGTCACCAACGGCGGCACCTTCACCGAGAACTTCGCCCACTTCTACAACGAGGTGGATGACAACGGCGGCAAGACCGTCTCCGGCCGCGTTGCCCTGCAGCTCCCGCTCCCCGTCGCGGTGGAGGTGGGGGCCTCTGGCGAGGTCGGGTCGCAGGACGGCCAGTCCAACGACGGCGATCGCCAGTGGCTCGTCGGCGCGGACCTTCGCATCGCGTACCGCGACTTCACCTTCAAGGGAGAGATCGTCCGTGGGCACGCCGACGGCGGCGGCATCGACCAGGCGCCGCGACTGCACGTCACCGGCTGGTATGGCGAGGGCGAATACCAGGTGCTCCCCTGGCTGGGGGTACTCGCCCGCGTCGACCGGCGCAAGGCCGATCTGCTGGCCCTGCCCAACCTCTATCTCACCGATCTGCTGCGCGTCACGGGCGGGCTGCGCTTCGACATCAGCTGGAACCTGATCGCCAGGGTCGAGTACCTGCACCTGATCGAGCTCACCGGTCCGGAGCTCGCCGACGACGTCTTCACCAGCTCTCTCACCTTCAAGTTCTGAAATTGGAAAGGAAGACCATGCTTCGCGCGTTCGCAGCCGTTTTCAGCCTCTCCCTTGCCGCCGTTGCGGCAGGCGGCGAGATCGCCGGCACCGTCGCCGCATCGGGCGGAGGCTCGCTGGTGGTCTACGTGGAAAAGGGGCCGGCGACGGCGGAAGCCCAGCCCGAGCGCCGCGAGGTGGCGCAGCACGATTCGCAGTTCGAGCCTCGGGCGACCTGGGTGCACGCCGGCGACAGCGTGGACTTCGTCAACCGCGACAACATCTATCACAACGTCTTTTCCTCGACGGACGGCTCCCGCTTCGACCTGGGGCTGTACCGCGGTGGGCTGAAGAAGACCGTGCAGCTCCAGACGCCGGGCGAGGTGGACGTGTATTGCAACATCCATCCGGAGATGCGCGCCAAGGTCCTGGTGCTGCCGCCCGGCGCCCGCGCCGTGCAGGTGGGCGCCGACGCGACCTTCAAGATGGACGATCTCCCGCCGGGCATCTACACGCTGGTGGCGTGGTCGGCGGTCCACGAGCCCGGCCGCGCGCAGGTGGAGTTGAAGGCCGGCCAGAAGGCGACCGCGAACTTCGCGCTCAAGTCGAGGGCGTCCGCGGGGCAGCACCTCAACAAGAACGGCGAACAGTATGGCCGCTACAAGTAAGCTGAAGGTCCTTCCCAAGCTCGGCGCGGCCATGCTGCTGGTGGCCGTCTCGGTGACCCTGGCCGTCACCGCCATCGCCTCCTCGCGGCAGGTGGAGACGATGACGGAGCAGTACCGGTCCAAGGGCGAGGCGCTGGCGCTTTCGCTCGCCTTCTCACTTTCGGCCAACACCCGCGAGACGATGGCGCGCAACGTGGCGCAGGTTCGCGATCTGCTCGCCGCCAGCAAGACCATCGCCGGCGTGAGCTACATCTACATCCAGGACTGGGAAGCCAGCATCCTGACCCACACCTTCGAGCCCAGCTTCCCGGCCACCTTCACCGAGACGAACTGGATCGAGAAGAGCAGCCTTCGCCCCGGCGAGCGCGTCCGCGTCGCGCCCTCGGTGGAGTTCGAGACCCTGGGCGGCCACGTCTGGGCAATGGACGTGGCCGCGCCCATCGCCGGCGGCAACCTCGGGGTGGTGCACGTGGGAATGGACCGCGTCTCGATCGCGGCGCAGGTGCGCTCGCTGCGGCGGAACCTGCTCCTGGTCGGACTGGGGATCGGCCTCGCGGCAGTGCTCGTCGGGCTGTTGATGGCGGCGGCGTTGTTCGTCCGTCCGCTCCGCCATCTCACCGCGGTGACCACCCGGATCGCGGAGAGCGGCGACCTCACTCTCGCGGTCGAGGTCCGGTCGGCCGACGAGGTGGGCGAGCTGGCGGGATCGTTCGCGCGGATGGTGAGCGGGCTGCGCCACATCAACGGAGGCCTCCAGGAATCCGCCTCCCTGCTCAGCGTCTCGGCGGGGGACCTGACCACCAGCGCGCGCGAGCAGGAGGAGAGCGTTTCGCGCCAGGCGGCCGCGCTGCAGCAGACGCAGGTGACCGCCCAGCAGATCAAGCAGAACTCGAAGGCCGCGGCGCGCAAGGCCGACGACGTCCTCCAGATCACGCGCCAGGCGGGGGACATCACCCGCAGCGGCGAGCATGCGCTCGATCAGACTCTCTCGGCGCTGGCGGACATCCGCGCGCAGGTCTCGTCGATGACGGAGAAGATCGGCGCGGTGGCGGAGGCCTCGCGCCAGATTGCCGACATCACGCAGACGGTGAAGGACCTCGCCGATCAGTCGAACATGCTGGCGCTCAACGCGGCCATCGAAGCGGTGCGCTCGGGCGAGCACGGCAAGGGCTTCGCCGTGGTCGCCCGCGAGATCCGCACCCTCGCCGACCAGTCGATCCGTGCCACCGGGCGCGTGCGAACGGCGCTCTCCGACGTTTCGCTGGCCGTCGCCGAGGCGGTGTCGATGGCGCGGGCGGGCGAGGATCGGATGGAGCGCGGCCTGGCACAGGTGCGCGCCTCGGGAGACAACCTGCGAGCGCTGTCCGACATCGTCAAGAGCAGCTCGTCGGCGGCCCAGCAGATCGCCGAGGCCGTCAACCAGCAGGACGCCGGGATCGACCTGATCTTCGGGTCGGTGCGCGAGCTGTCCGCTGCCATGCAGGAAATCCTCGGAGGGCTGGGAGCGACGGGGAAGGCGGCGCGAAACGTGCACCAGGTCTCGGAGAAGGTCGCGACGCTGGCGCGGAGCTACCAGGTCTGATTACAACTGCTCCATGATGCTCGCCCTGTTGCTCGCGGCCTCCGCGGCGGCCACGCTCGACCAGAACGATCCCCGCCAGCGGCAGCTCGCCGCCATGGGCGAGGAGTTGCAGCGTGCGCAGAAGAGCCTCCAGCTCAAGGGCCACGAGGCGCCGTACTTCATCAGCTACGCCGTGCGCGCCATCAACATCCAGGAGGTGGGCGCCAAGTACGGCGCGCTCTTCGTCGATCGGAAGCGCCGCGAAAAGCGCCTTCAAGTCGACGTCCGCGTCGGCAGCTACCAGTTCGACAACACCGGCACCCAGGAACTCTTCGATCTCGACAGCTCCGAGTCGGGCTACTCGGCGGGCCGGGAAGCGCCGCTGGACGACGATCCCGCGGCGCTGCGCAACGCGCTCTGGCTGCTCACCGACGAGACGTACAAGAAATCCCTCTCCGCCTATCTGAAGAAGAAGGGCAAGGAGGTATACCGGCCTGACGATCCGGACACGCCGCCGAGCTTTTCGCGCGAGCAGCCGAACGTCAGCATCGATCCGCCCGCGGCGCACGGGTTCGACCGCGCCGGCTGGGAGCGGGAGTCGCGCGAGCAGACCGAGCGGCTGGCGGTCCATCCCGAGCTGTTCGACTCGCAGATGCGGGTCTCGGTCGATCACGAGGAGCGCGAGCTCGCCAGCAGCGAAGGGACGCGGCTGGTCACCGAGCGCGTGATCTACGGGCTGCACGTGCAGGCCTACGCCCGCGCGCCGGACGGCATGCTGCTCGAGAACAGCCGCGACTACTACGGTGCTGCAGAGAAGGAGCTGCCCCGCGGCGCCGCGCTCTCCGCCCGCATCGACGAGATGGTGGCGGAGCTGCTCGCGCTGCGCAAGGCGCCGGTGCTCGACCCCTATACCGGTCCAGCGCTGCTCGAGCCCGAGGCCGCGGGCGTCCTCTTCCACGAGGCCGTCGGCCACCGCCTCGAGGGGGAGCGCCAGAACGACGACAAGGACGGCCGCACCTTCAAGGGCCAGATCGGCAAGGCCATCCTGCCCTTCTTCCTCACCATCACCGACGACCCGCTGCAGCGTTCGATGGGACCCGTCTCGCTCAACGGCTATTATCGCTTCGACGACCAGGGCGTCCCCGCACAGCGCGCGACGCTGGTGGACAAGGGCGTTCTCAAGACCTTCCTGCTCTCGCGCGCGCCGGTGGAAGGCGCTCCGCCGCGCTCGAACGGGCACGGCCGCTCGGCGCCGGGCCGCGATCCCGTCGCGCGCATGTCCAACCTGATCATCGAGTCCTCCAAGGCGCTCTCCTGGAAGCAGCTCAAGGAGGCGCTGGTCGCCGAGGCGAAGCGGCAGGACAAGCCCTTCGGGCTGGTGATCCGCGACGTGACCGGCGGCAACACCGACACCTCGAGCTACGCGTACCAGGCGTTCAAGGGCCAGCCGCGGCTGGTCTACAAGGTGGACGCGAAGACCGGCGAGGAGACGCTGGTGCGCGGCGTGGAGATCGTCGGCACGCCCCTCTCCAGCATCAACAAGATCATCGCCACCGGCGACGAGCGGCGGGTCTTCAACGGCTACTGCGGCGCGGAGAGCGGCTATGTCCCGGTGAGCACGGTCGCCCCCACCGTGCTGGTCAGCGAGATCGAGCTGCAGCGCACGCGCAAGGACACAGGAAGGCCACCGGTGCTGCCGTCGCCGTGGGCGCGGCCGCCAGTCTCGGCGACCCGCTAGGGGCCGCCCGACCCGGCCGCGGCCCGGGCCGCTCCGGCAAACGCGGTGCGCACCGCTTCGCGCTCGAACTCCAGCAGCGAACGGCCGGTGGCAACCTGGAACGCATCCGCGAAGTGCGCGCCTTCCCGCACGCGGCGGAGCAGGTTCCGCACCGCCTCCTCGCCGGAGGTGGCGAGGAGCAGATCGAAGGCCCGGTGCGCCGCTGCGTAGACCGCGTTCCCCTGGGACCGGTACAGCTCGGCGGAGGGGTGCAGGGGATCCGCGTCCGGATGCGCCGCCCGCCAGCGCACCAGCTCGTCTCGGGTGAGGCGCAAGTGTTCCTGCCCCGCCGTCACCGAGGCCATCCCTTCCCGGAACCACGCGGGCGGCTCCTCGACGGACCAGACGGGCCCCTCCGCCGGCTCCATCAGCTGGTACATGAGCGCGTGGGTCAGCTCGTGCACCAGCAGCTCCAGCACGTCCTGGTCGCGGGCGGGTCCCGGGTCGGAATTCCAGGTGCGCGGCGACTGGAGCAGCACCTCGTTGGCGAACGTCCAGGCGCGCAGCCACGGATAGCCGTGGCGGTTGGAAGCCTCCTCGAACGAGTCGTGGTCGGGATAGACGCGGATGGAGATGCCCTGGCGGAAGGTGCCCCAGCGGGAGACTTGTGGCCCGACATGGAACAGGTCCGCGCGGATGCGCTGCGCCTCCCCGGTGTCCGGGGCGGTGTAGAGGACCTCCACCAGGAGCCCCTGCGTCTCCACGCGCGCCGCAAGCGGCTTGCCCTGGTCCATGCTAGGTCTCGCCCGGCCGCTGGCGCAGGCGGCCAGGACGGCGAGAGAAGCGAGTGAGGCGACGCGGGAGAGGCGCACCCCGCAATCGTTGCTGAACCAGGTGGCTTTCTGCAAGGGAGACGACACCGATGCGACAGGTGTGGATCACGCGCCGGGGAGGGCCCGAGGTCCTCCAGGTCCGCGAGGCGCCCGAGCCGCAGCCCAAGCCCGGCGAGGTACGCATCCGCGTGCGGGCGGCAGGATTGAACTTCGCCGACGTGATGGCCCGGATCGGCCTCTATCCCGACGCGCCGCCCCTGCCCTGTGTGATGGGGTACGAGGTTTCGGGAGAGATCGATCTGCCGCGCGAGCGCGCCGGCGAGCGGGTCATTGCCCTCACCGCTTTCGGCGGACAGAGCGAGCTGGTGTGCGTCCCGGCAGGGATGGTGCTGCCCATGCCCCAGGGGCTCGGCTTCTCCGAGGCGGCGTCCATCCCGGTGGTCTGGCTGACGGCCTGGCACATGCTGCACGAGCTGGCGAATCTCAAGGCCGGGCAGACGGCGCTCATCCACGCCGCTGCCGGCGGCGTCGGAACCGCGGCGGTGCAGATCTGCCGCCGCGCCGGCGCGAAGAGCATCGGCACCGCGTCCGCGTCCAAGCACGCGCGGCTGCGCGAGTTGGGTCTCGATCACGCCATCGACTACCGCTCGCAGGACTTCGAGCCCGAGGTGATGCGGGTCACCGGCGGGCGCGGGGTGGACGTGGCGTTGGACGCGGTGGGCACGTTCAAGCAGAGCTTTCGCTGCCTGGCGCCGATGGGGAAGCTGATGATGTACGGCGCCAGCGCGGCGGTGTCTGGCGACAAGCGCAACCTGCTCGCGGCGGCGCGGGCTGCGGTCGCGATGCCCTTCTTCCATCCGCTCAAGCTGCTGCCCGAGAACAAGGGCATCTTCGGGGTCAACATGGGCCGGCTCTGGGGCGAGACGGCGATGCTTGCGGGCGAGCTGCGCGAGGTCTTGAAGGGCTTCGCTTCCGGCGATTTCAAGGCCATCGTCGATTCGGAGGTGCCATTCGCCGAGCCCCGCCGCGCCCATGAACGGCTGCAGTCGCGGCAGAGCTTCGGGAAAGTGGTGCTGGTCCCGTGAGTCCGCGCTGGTTCGCAGCATTTGCCATCGCGCTCGCGCTCCTGGGTCTCGGCGGTCTGAGCGGAAGCTCGTGGTTCATCGCGACCCGGGGCGACCGGCTCTTCACCGCAGACGAGCGCAAAGCGCGGGAGATCTATGGTTCGTCGCGCGACATCCGCAGCGACGAATGGGCGGTGGAGACGCCACAGGTACGGGCACAGCAGCTCGCAGGGTTTCCGCTGGTGAACCTGAATGAGGGCATCGGGGCGCTGCAGCGGAACGTGTACGACATTCCTGTGCTCGACTGGGGTCTGCCGCTCCGCCCCCTGACCTGGCCTTACTTCTTGCCGTTTCGCTGGTCGCATGGCGTCCAGTGGTTTTTCCGCGATCTCCTGCTGCTGGCTGGCGTCTACGCGCTGCTCGCGGCTTTCGTGGAGGACAGGCGCACTGCCGCCGCCGTCGCGGTGGCGGTCTTCTTCTCCGGTGTCTTCGCGTGGTGGCGCGCCACCGTCATCATCGAATTCGTGGGCTTCCTCTGCCTCACAGGCGGCGTTGCGGCCTGGGCGGTCCGCGAACGCACTCGTTCGGCATTCGCGCTGACGGTCTATCTCGCGGCCTGCACCTTCTGCGTGTTCTATCCGCCGGTCTGGGCACCCACGCTCTGGGTGGTCTGCGCCGCGGTCCTGGATGTCGCATGGCGCCGGCAAAGGCTTGCGAGCGGCGCGATTCTCGTCGGCCTGATCGCAGCCGGAGCCGCGGTGGGCATTTTCTACCACCTCCCGTATTTATCGGTCATCTCGGACACGGTTTACCCGGGAAAGCGGATCGCGCACGCCGGAGGGCTACCCGCGGGGAGGCTGCTGGATCTGCTCTGGCCTTCGCTGACCGTCGCGGCACCCGTCAACTGCGGTCCGGAGCTGTATCTCGGATTCGAGCACATGAATGCATGTGAGGCGGCTGCCATCGAGGTCATCCCGCTCGCAGTGCTTGTTGCCATGGCCGCAGTCAGCGCTCGGATGCGGCGAGCGTTCGCAGTGTCGTTGAGGGGGAGCCCTGCAAGCGTCGCAGCCTTCGCGGTCCTCATGGCCTGGCTGCTGCTGCCGCTCCCGGACTGGTTCGGAACCGTGACTCTCCTGCGCTGGTCGCCTACCCTGCGAGTCTGGATCGCCTTCGGATTGAGCGGGGCCCTGCTCACCGCTCGCATACTCGCGGAGCTACGCAGCGACGCGTCGACTGAGAGGCCGGGTCTGGGCGTCCTCGTCGGGATCGGCGCAGTCATCGCCTGCGCTTTCGCCGCCCGGAGCCACGTCCATCTGGAGTGGCTCTCGCGTTGCCAGGCACGCGCGTGGATCCCTCCGCTGGTTGCGGTCGCTCTGTTGCTCTGCGCCGGCATCCTGGTCTCGACGACGCGGCGGCGCGCTGCGTTGCTTCTCGCCGCCTGGACCGCGGGTGTCATCCTGGCGAACTACCGCGTCAATCCTCTCATCTGGAGCCCGAGGATGTTTGCGACCGGTTCCGGCCACGCCGTCGTGAATGGCGTTCTTGCGCGGATCCCGGGCCGGATCCTCGACTACTCGACACACCCCGGCGCCGTGCTCGCCGCGTTTGGCTGGCCCGTGATTGGCGGCGTCCAGGACGCTCCCGATCTTGCGCTCTTCCGGTTTCTGGAACCCGATTCCAGGGGGCTGACCGACGCGATTTACAATCGCTACGCGCACTACAGCTTCATCGGAGGCGATGCTGCGTCCAGGATAGTGACTGCGGACTCGATTCAGGTGGCCATCTCACCCTGCAGCGCGCGCCTGGCGG
>DASRTX010000716.1:0-2785 GCA_035655715.1 Myxococcales bacterium
CGCTGCACTGCATGACCAAGGTGTTGCCAGAGAGGCCAATGCGCTCGAGCCGCTTCTTCGCGAGCACGGCAAGCGCAGCACGACCGAGATGAAGGGCTCCGGGGTGTCGGTCACAATTCCGGCCGATGACATCTCGGAATCCTTGATGACGTCGGCGCCCATGATTCGCGCCCTTTTGTCGAAGGCAACGGAGCGCCTGCCGCTCACGCTCGACTTGCTGATGGCGCAAGTTCGGGCGTCTCCGGTTTTCGCAGAGGACCGCCACGCGATCATCGAGCTGGGATCGCTGTTGTTCTCGGAGAAGATCAGTCGCTTTACCTTCGAGTGTTGCTGTCCGATCAGCGTGGCTGGAATCTCAGGAATGACGTCTGTCACGGATTGCTCCCCGCGGGCGCGTTCGGGCCAGCGATGTCCCGACAGGGTGCTTCACGTGTTCCTTCTTCTTGGCGCCCTTCGGCTCGCTCAGCCCCCGCAAGCTGGTTCCGCGGACCAACGCGCCGAAGGCATCGCTCAACGGTGCAGACCAGCGGCCAGTCGAATGGGAATCAACGACCGCTGTCGATTGCTCTTCACCCGCCGAACGACGGCCGGCGCGCTGCCGCGTCGCTCCTCCTCAGAGACGACCCGGTCTTTCACCGGATGGATCGGCAACGGAAGCCAAGCTCGAACACCGTCCCCTTGGAAACGGAATGATACACGCGTCGCGCTACGCCAGCAGCCGTGCTACGGCGCAGGCGAGCAGCGCCAGGCCCGCCACGCTGCTGACCGGATAGCGAGCCGGCAGCGCCCGCTCCAGGACCAGCAGCAAGGTGAGCGCGACCATGGCGGCAACGTTCATCACGCCGGTGGCGAAGAGCACCAGCATGAGCAGGCCACAAGATCCCACCGAGGCGAGGCCGGCCGCGATCGCCGAGGGCAGCCTGGCCGGGATCGCCGCGGCGCCCCGGCAGCGCAGGAGGCAAGCGCGCTTCAGCGGCGTGAGCTGACAGAGTCCGGGCACGGCCAGCACCGCGGCGGGAAGGGCCGCTCCCACCAGGGCCATCCGGTGGTCGAGCAGGCCGGCCTCGCGGAGCGCGGACTGACCCGCCGCCGCCGCGAGGCTGAAGGCCACCCACGGCAGCAAGTAGCCGCCGGTGAACACCGCGGCCTCGCGCGGCGCGAAGCGGAGCAGCGCGGGCAGCTCCGGTGGGATCATCGTTCCCGCCATCATCACTGCCCACATTCCGAACAGCGGCCAGAGCCCGGCGCCGTGGTGCAGGTGCGCGGCCACCCCGAGTGACCACGCCCAGCAGAGCGCCGTGATCGCCAGGGCGGCCACCGCCACCCCGGCCCGGCCCGCCCCGGGCTGGAAAAGAAGCTTGCCCGGGAAGGCCCGCACAGCTACTCCGCCAGCCCCTTCTCCTTGAGCAGCCGCCACACCTTTTCCGGCGTCACCGGGATGTCCACGTGCTTCACCCCGACGTGCGCCAGCGCATCCACCACGGCGTTGGCAATCGCGGGTGGCGCGCCCACCGTGGCGGACTCGCCAACCCCCTTGGCGCCGAAGGGATGGTGCGGCGACGGGGTCACCGTCTTGCCGGTCTCCCAACTGGGCGTCTCCATCGCGGTGGGGACCAGGTAATCCATGAAGCTGCCGCCGGTGATGTTCCCGCTCTCGTCGTAGCTGATCTCCTCCAGCAGCGCGGGCGCAAGCCCCATGGCGAGCCCGCCGTGGATCTGCCCGTCCACGATCATGGGGTTGATGATGTTGCCGCAGTCGTCCACCGCCACGAACCTGCGCACCTTGACGGCGCCGGTGCCGCGGTCGATGTCCACCACCGCGATGTATGAGCCGAAGGGGAAGGTGAGGTTCGGCGGGTCGTAGTACGAGACCGCCTCCAGGCCGGCCTCCATGCCCTGCGGATGGTTGGTGTAGGCCGCGAACGCGATCTCCTGGATGGTCTTGCTGCGCGAGGGCGCGCCCTTCACCGAGAACTTGCCCGTCTCCCAGACGAGATCGTCGGGCGAGCACTCGAGCAGGTGCGCCGCGATCTTCTTCGCCTTCTCGCGGATCTTCCGCGCCGCCAGCGCGCCGGCGGCTCCCGCGGTCGGCGTCGAGCGGCTGGCATAGGTGCCCAGGCCGTACGGCGCAGTGTCGGTGTCGCCTTCCTCGACCTGGATGTGCGCGGCGGGAATGCCCAGCTCCTCGGCGACGATCTGCGCGTACGTGGTCTCGTGGCCCTGGCCTTGCGACTTGGTGCCGAAGCGCGCCAGCGCCTTGCCGGTGGGGTGCACGCGGATCTCGCAGGAGTCGAACATCTTCAGCCCCAGGATGTCGAAGTGCTTGCTGGGGCCGGCGCCGACGATCTCGGTGAAGCTGGAGATGCCGATGCCCATCAGCTCGCCCCGCGCGCGCCTCGTAGCCTGCTCCTTGCGCAGCGCCTCGTAGCCGATCATGTCCATGGCCTTGCGCAGCGCCGCGGGGTAGTCGCCGCTGTCGTACTCCCAGCCAAGCACCGACTTGTAGGGGAACTTCTCCTTGGGGATGAAGTTCTTCATCCGCAGCTCCGCCGGGTCCATCTTCAGCTCTTGCGCCAGCACGTCGGTGATGCGCTCGATGCAGTGCACCGCCTCGGTGACCCGGAAAGAGCAGCGGTACGCGATGCCGCCCGGCGGCTTGTTGGTGTAGACGCCGTCCACCTCTGCGAAGGCGTGTTTGAGATCGTAAGAGCCCGTACAGATGGAGAAGAGCCCCGCCGGGAACTTCGATGGATTGGCCGCCGCGTCCGCGTAACCGTGGTCAGCC
>DASRTX010000717.1:0-2710 GCA_035655715.1 Myxococcales bacterium
AGCTGACGGGGCGGGACCTGGAGGCCGGGTACATCGAGGCGGTGATGCCGGTGCACCGGTTGGCCCACATCGCGCTCGATCGCGAGGGCCGCCAGGTGGGCGAAGTGAACGTCTTTCCCGAGCCGCTGCGCCTCAAGGTCCCCATCGAATGGAAGACGTGCAACTTCGCTGGCAGCCGCTATCACGACGAGTTGCCGATGAACGTGTCGGCGCTGCGCAGCATGACCGCGCACTGGACGCCGGTGCTGCAGGCGGTGCTGGCGGTTCGCGAGCAGTTCCTCCAGCGCTACCCGCAGCTTCCCGACGGCCGCTGGAAGCTGGGAGATCTACAATTCCTCTGCTGCGGGATCCTGGCGGTGCCGACGCTGCAGCTGATGCGCTGGCGCGACCCGGTCCAGAACGGCGAGCTGGACCCGGTGATGTCCTCGTTGTTCCGCGTCACCGACGGCGTGCGGATGCTCTGCAACTACCTGCTCGATCTCTACGAGCGGCCCATGCGGCACGATCACCCCATCGCTCCGCGGGACCTGACCGAGGCCGCCGAGCGGGACAACCAGTACCTCTCTACCCGCGGCGTCTGCGCGGGTCCGCCGGGGATGATCGACGAGTTCGTGGAGACGCTGATGAACGGCAAGCCGGTGGAGGGTGGCGGACCGCCGCGTCCGTGGACCGGGCAGATCCCCGCTGCGCTCGACTACGCGCTGCGCGGACTGCAGCAGTACGCCACCGTCTTCACCAACTGGGGGCAGATGGCGCTTGCGTACGTCCGGATCCGCGACGCGCTGCTCCGCGCCCCTGAGCCCCTGCAAGGGCGGGTTGGCAAACTGCGCGCGGCCGTCGATCGCGATTGGGAAGGCATCACCCGCACCCGGCTGCACACGGCGGAGCAGCGCGACTGGGCCCGGCAGTACTACCGGGCGATGTTCGAGCGCGCCCAGCTCGGCATCCGCGGCCTTCCTGCCGGCGACCGGCAGGACCTGGCCGTCGAGCTCGAGCCGCCGCGCGAGCTGCTGGGCGATGGGGCGGCGGCCGCGCTGCGCGATCTGTTCGCCTCGACCGAAGAGCCCGCCGCCGTGGCGCGGAATGCGGCGCTCTTGCAGGAGATCGCCGGCCACGTGCTGGACTACCTGCGGTTCGAGCGCAACGCGCTGCGCACCATCACCGCGCTTCAGCACCGGATCAACCTGCTGCTCGAGAGGCCGCAGCCAGCCGGGCCGCTGACCGGCAACCAGCTCGCCATCCACCATCTCCTGCGCAGGGGCACCATCGGGGCGTTGCCTTATCTGGTGGACACGGTGCGCGAGACCCTGGACGTGGCCATCGAGAACCAGAAGGACGCGACCACGATCGTCCATGGGGGCCGCTCCATCGTCCTGCACTGAAGCGCTTGTTCTGGTGGCTCCAACCAGGCTGGAGAGGAGGTGAAATCATGAAGATCAGGACCAAGGTTCGCGGTGGCAGCGTGCGCCTCTGTGCGTAGTTCGTCCTGGATGAAGGCACGCGAGAGGAGGTGAAATCGATGAAGATCAAGACCCAGATTCGCGGTGGTGCCGCGCGCTCGTGTGTCTAGTGGTTCGTCCTGCAGGAAAGTAAGGAGAGGAGGTGAAATCCATGAAGATCAAGAGCAAGATTCGCGGTGGCATGCGCGCCTGTATCTAGTGGTTCGTCCTGGATGAAAGCTCGGGGATCAACAACGCGGTCTGGACTGCGCTGATCGCCGAAGGCCGCGGGGATGCGGATTCGCACCGCTCCCCGCGGTCCTGACTCATTCCTGCGGGGCTCACGAACGCCACCCATGCCCAACGCGTTTCAAAGAACCATGCGTTCCTTCGAGGCCGACTCGTTCCGCGCCCACGGCGTGGTGCTGGTGCTGGCCATTGCCGTTCTCGCGGGCTGGCTTTCCTGGAGCTTTCTCGCCCGCGTCTCGGTCGTCCAGGTCACCAGCTCGGGGCGCGTGGAGTCGGTCCGCGCGGTCCACCAGGTCGACAGCCCGGTCGAGGGACAGGTCGTCCGCGCGCCGCGGCAGCTCGGCGACGCGGTGGAAGCCGGGGATCTCCTGGTGGAGCTGGATTCGCGGCCGCTGCAGATCGAGCTTGCGCGCACGCGGGCGCAAGAGCAGACGCAGCGATCGGAGCTCGAGCTGCTGCGCCAGCAGATCGACCAGGAGCGCGAGGCGCAACAGGTCGCCGGCACGGCCGATCGGGCCGCGCTGAAGGAGGCGGTGGCGCGCCGCGAGGAGCTGGTCCCCAAGCTGGAGTTGAGCGAGCAGCGAAGCCTGCTGGCCGAGGCTGCGCCGAACGGCGCCGTCTCGCCCATCGAGGCGCTGGAGCGCAAGAGCGACGCCGAGTCGGTTCGCAGATCGGCGCAGAGCTCGAGCCAGGCGCTGGCGCGCCTCACCGCCGACCAGGCCCTGTCGCGCCGGCGCCGGGAGCTTCACCTTCAGGAATTGCGCCGCGACGCCGTGGAGCTGGATTCGCGCCCGCTGCAGATCGAGCTTGCGCGTACGCGGGCGCAAGAGCAGACGCAGCGGTCGGAGCTCGAGCTGCTCCGCCAGCAGATCGTCCAGGAGCGCGAGGCGCAACAGGTTGCCGGCACGGCCGACCGCGCCGCGCGGCAGGAGGCCGTGGCGCGCCGCGAGGAGCTGGTCCCCAAGCTGGAGTTGAGCGAGCAGCGAAGCCTGCTGGCCGAGGCTGCGCCGAACGGCGCCGTC
>DASRTX010000718.1:0-4789 GCA_035655715.1 Myxococcales bacterium
TCCACCAGCGCCACCCGCGCGTCGCGCGAGCGGGCAGCGGTCAGCGCCAGATTCGCGGCGGTCAGCGAGACTCCCTCGCCGCGGACCGCGCTGGTCACCGCCACGATGGTCCCGCCCTGGATGGCCTCGCCGCGCAGCGCGCGCAGGTGCCGCAGCCTGTGCAGCAGCATGCGGTACTGCTCGGCCGCCGCGCCCATCGGCGCGGTCAGCGCCACCAGCCGCGCATCGACGCTGCTCGTCTCTTCTCCGCCGCCCTCGATGCGCTCGAGGAACCGGCCCCGCCCTTCCACTGCCCTGGGAATGCTCGACATCGTCGTTCTCCTGTAATCTGGGGTTGGTAGTTCCTCGACTACGCCTCGGACTGCGTGTGCATCGGGAGCAGCGCCACCGCGCCCATGCCACTCAGCTCGGGCACGCAGGCCAATACCGGTAGCGCCAGCGCTCCGCCCACTTCGCTCTCGCTGCGCAGCGACCGGTCGGACAGCTCCTGACCCATCGCGGCCGCGAGGCCCAGCACCAGCGCGCCGAGCAGCGCCAGCATCAGCGCCTGGCTGCGGTTGGGGCTGGCCGGCGTGGCGATCGGCTGCGCGCTCTCCAGGACGCGGAACTCGCTGGGGCCGCTCTTCATCTCCAGATCCGCGGTGATTTCCGCCTCCGCCTTCTTGGAAGTGAGCTGGCCCACCTTGGCCTTGAGCATGTCCACGTCGCGGGTCAGCTCGGTGAGCGCGGAGGCCGTGAGCGGCGCCGCCGCGATCAGCTTGTCGATCTCGCCGCGGCTCTTCTCCAGCTGGGCGATGTGGGTGCGTCCGCGGGTCATCGCGTCGTTCATCCGGCGCGCCTCCAGATCGTTGGCGGCGGCGCGGGCACGCGCGCTCTGCAGGCGGCCGTTGGTCGCCTCCACCTCGCGCTTGAGCGCCTCCACGTCCGGATGATCGGGCAGGAGGCTGGCCTGGGCCGCGGCCAGCTTGGCCTTCATGACGTCGCTCAGCTCCTCCAGGCGGCCCGCCTCGGTGTCCTTGCCGAAGGGCTGGGTGCCGAACAGGTCGAGGCGGCGCTGCGCCTCCTGGATGAAGCCCTGCTCCTGCTCGATCTGCTTGGAGATCTCGTCGCGCTGGTGGTACCGCGCCTCGGCCAGCTCGGGCAGGGTCTCCGCGTGCGCCTGCTTGTAGGCGCTCACCTTGCTCTCGGCGCGGCTGAGCTCGCCCCGCATCTCCGCCAGCTTCTGGCCGATGATGTCGCGGGTGCGCGTCACCTGGCCGGCGCGGACCTGGAGGTTGCCCTCGATGTACAGCTCCGCGAGCCGGTTGGCGGCCTTCGCCGCCGACTGTGGGTCGCGGCTACGGACGGTGATGGAGAAGGCGTTGTCACCCTCCGCGTGCACCTCCGTGTCCAGCCGCAGCGCGCCCACCGCCTCGTCCATGCTCTTCTCCCTCTCCTTGGGATAGAGCTTCAGCTCCTCGATGGCGGTGGCCATCACGCTGCGCGCGTAGACGCCTTCGCGCACCGACTTCACCTTCTCCTCCAGGCTGAGCGCGTTGATCACCGGCACCACCAGATCCGGGTGCGGGGTGAAGGGCTCCACCATCACCAGGGCGCGCGACCGGTACTCGTTGGGAAGGCGCGCGATCACCAGCGCAGCCAGCACCAGAACGCCTCCCCCGACCAGCGCCACCGTCTTCCAGCGGCGCCGCACCGCGGCCCAGAGCTCGTCGATCGTGTAAGTCCGCTCCATCGTGTCTCCCTCTCCTTCCGTCCGCGGCCGCGGCCGCGAAAACGTCACTCGAACCGCGCCTTTTCCCAGACGAATCGCAGCTGCAGCACGTCGCGATCGACCTGCTGCGCAACCGTCACATCGTTCAACCGTGCATCCCGCATCCCTGCGAACTCGAGCCGCAGATCGCGGGTGAACTTCCAGGCCACTCCGGCCTCGGTGCTGTAGCCGAGCGCGCCCACCTGCATCGCGTCGGTCACGCCGGCGTTGCGGTAGACGCCCGCCCGCAGGTGCAGCCCGAAGTGTTGCCAATCGCGGATCCAGCCCACCTCGGCGATATCGGCGATCTGCGGGCCCGCGCTGGTGGGCCCGATCATCAGATCGTGCGCCACGGTGACGCTGAGCGCGCTGTCGAGCTGGTAGCTCTCGATCGACATCCGCAGCGTCGGCATGAGCGCGTCGTTGGCGCCCGTCACCAGCATTCCGCCGCCGCGCACGGTGAGGTTCGCCCAGGGCGCCAGCGCGTAGGTGTAGCCGAGCAGCGCGGAGTGGGCCTGGTCGAGCAGGCCCCCCGGCGAGCCCTTGGGCGCGAGCGGGTTGGGATCGGCCCCCATGGCGAAGAAGAGCTGCTCGCGCATGCCCACGTCCCAGGTGCCGCGCGCGCTGGTCTTCCATGCGTAGCGCGCCTGCGGCGCCAGCACGAAGCCGTTGCCGGGATCGCCGGCGCCAAAGGCCAGCGCCTGCCCATCCAGGCCGTAGTCGAAGTGCGAGTGCCCGGTGAGGGCGTGCTCGATCAGGCCCTGGAACTTGGCGACGAAGATCTGCGTCTGTCCGGGGCGCAGCAAGAGCCCGAGCCCGGCGATGGAGAACGGATCCTGCGCGTAGGTGGCGCTGGTCCGCAGCTGCAGCTTGTCGCGCGTCGAAAGATGCACGCGCGTCCCCAGCGCGCAGGTCTCGTTGGCGGCGAAGGCGCCCGAGGAGATGCCGAACTCCTCCGGGTGCGCCAGCCGCGCGATGCCCGCCTGGCAGTCGACGTCGACGTGCAGGTTGTGGTCGCCGAAGATGTCCAGCTTGAGCCCGGGCACCGCCTGCCCGAAGCCGTCGCCGCCGGCGCCGTTGAGCTGCACGTTGTCGTCGTAGCCACCCATCAAGGACATCCGCGGGCGCCACTCGATGTAGACCTTGGCGCTGGCCCCCCCGGCCAGGAGGAGCGAGGCCGCTGCCGTGAGCAGCGCAAGCCTGGCTCGTGCCATCGTCATCACTCCTACGGAACCACCACGGTGTCGCCGGGTCCGAGCGTGACCTTGCTCTTCCCGTTGACCAGGTCGTCGTAGGCGACCTCGAGGTGGCGGCCGTCGGCGCGGAGCACCTTGATGGTGTCGCGGTCGGCGAACTCGGCCAGGCCGCCGGCCAGCGCCAGAGCTTGGAGAACGTTCATGCTGTTGCGCAGCGGGAAGGCGCCGGGATGCCCGACCATGCCGGTCACGTAGACGCGCTGGCCGTTGACGTCATGGACGATGACGGTCACGCGCGGGTCACGCACCAGCGAGGCGAGCTGCTTCTGGACGGTCTCCTCCAGCTCGGCGGGCGTCATGCCCTCGGCCTTCACGTCGCCGACGAGCGGCAGCGTGATCTTGCCGTCGGGCCGCACCGGCACGGTGCGCGAGAGCTCGGGCTCCTTCCATACCGAGACCTCCACCACGTCCTCGCGGCTCAAGCGGAACTCGGAGATGTGCTTCACCTCGTCGTCCGTCACCGGCGCGTGGCCAGCGCATCCCACCGCCACCAGCGCCACCGCGGCCATCCACAACCCGACAACCCTCGCCATGCTTCCTCCCCTCCGCCTCACGCGGACCCCGGTCCCGGGAGCACGCGCCGTGCCAGCGACCGCCGGCCCTGCTTCGCGGCTCCCTCCGCTCTGTTTGCAGGCGGCGGACCAGCCGGGGCAGCAGGCGCTGTTGCGCTGCGGCACCGCCGTGAGGCAACCGGCCTTCCGCGAAGCGGAAGCGGAGTTCCCAGGCGGCTCTCGGCCGCTCTCTGTGAAACGCGCTTGGCTCACTTTTCGCTAGGTGTAGGTGCGGGCTGCGCCACCGGGCGCAAAACGACCAGGGAAGGGGAACCCCAGAGATGTTCCGGACCATCGCAGCGGCGGCCATCGTCTTCGCGTTCGCAGCATTCGGGTTGCGCCAGTCGGCGCTCGCCGGCCCGCTCGAGGAGCCGTTGCTCCTCCTCTTCATGGGCACCCTGTTCCTGGTCGTCGGCAAGGTCTTCTCGTCTTCGAAGAAGTCCGACGCCCCCGTGCCTGCCACGCAACTGGTGGAACGCCGCGCTTAGCAACGCTTCCGAACGTTCACGTTGACGTTGACGTTGACGTTCACGTTGACGTGAACGGCGACGCTCACGTCAACGTCAACCTCGACGGTCCCTTTTGCAGCCTAGGCGGTGCCAGACGTGCTGTCGGGCACCAATCCGAGGGGCGCCAGGTTTTCCGGAAGGCCCGCCGTGATGCGCGGGTCGGTGAGGCCGCAGTCCTTGATCTTGTAGAGCAGGGCCTTGTAGCTGATCTGCAGGCGCGTGGCGGCCTTGCGCTTGTTCCAGTTGGTCCGCGCCAGCATGGCGGAGATGGCCTCGCGCTCGGCGCGCAGCGCCGCCTGGCGGGCGATCTCCTTCAGCGACACCGTCTCCGCGCCCATCGGCACCACGGGTGCGGGAGCGGCCGGGCGAGCCACCGCCACGGCCTGCGGAGGGTGCGAGAGGCCCTGGTTCGCGGGCGGCAAGGAGCCTCCCGCGGAGCCAGACGCCAGCGGCACCTGCATGGCGGGCCTCCGGCTGATGGCCGCGGCCAGCTCGTCGATGACGAACTTCTCGTCGCGCAGCACCACCAGCCGGCGCACCAGGTTCTCCAGCTCGCGCACGTTGCCCGGATAGTCGTACTCGCAGAGGCGCCGCAGCACATCGTCGGAGAACTGCAGCGCGCCGCCCCGGTACTTGCTGCCGTACTTGCGGCGGAAGTGCTCGATGAGGCCGGGGATGTCCTCCTTGCGGTCGCGCAGCGGCGGCACCAGCACGCTCACCACG
>DASRTX010000719.1:0-5532 GCA_035655715.1 Myxococcales bacterium
CCCACCAGCCTGTGCCTCAACTGCCACGAGCAGATCTGGAACAAGAGTCCCAAGCTGGCGCCGGTGCGCGAGAGCTACTTCGCCGACCGTCCCATCGTCTGGAACAAGGTGAACAAGCTGCCGCACTTCGTCTACTTCAACCACTCCATCCACGTGAAGCAGGGCGTGGGCTGCGTCACCTGCCACGGCCGCATCGACGAGATGGCGCAGGTGGAAAAGGGACAGCCCCTGACCATGGGCTGGTGCCTGGACTGCCACCGCCAGCCGGAGAGGTTCCTCCGGCCGCGCGAGCAGGTCACCAGCATGACCTACAAGCCCAAGGGCGACCAGCTGGAGATCGGCCGGCGCCTGCGCGACGAGTACCACGTCGAGACCCGCACGAGCTGCACGACATGCCATCGCTAAAGTCCCTCCCCATCGCGGGCCAGCCCCCGAGAGCCTGGCGCAGCCTCGACGAGATGCTCGCGCCCCCTGTCCCCTCGCGCGAGCTCGGTCCCGAGGCGCCGCCCGACGACGCCACCTCGCGACGCAGCGTGCTTCAGCTGCTGGGCGCCTCGGCGGCGCTGGCCACGCTGGGCGGCTGCCTCAAGCCGCCGGACGAGAAGATACTGCCCTACACGCGGCAGCCGCCGGAGGTAACGCCGGGCAATCCGCTCCACTACGCGTCGGCCAGCGTCATCGACGGCCGCGCCACCGGCCTGTTGATCACGGCCAGCGAAGGGCGCCCCACCAAGATCGAGGGCAACCCGGAGCACCCCTCCAGCCGCGGCGCCGCCGGCCCGCTGGAGCAGGCCGAGCTGTTGCGCCTGTACGATCCGCAGCGGCTCAAGGTGGTGCAGTACCGCACCCAGCCGCGATCCTGGCGCGACTTCCTCCAGGCCGCCGTCACCCGGGCCCGCGCGCTGCGCGAGGCGAAGGGTGAGGGGCTGCGCTTCCTGGTGGGGCCGGGTTCCTCGCCGCTCGTCGGCAGCCTGCGGCAGCGCTTGCTGGAGTCGTATCCCCAGGCGAAGTTCTTTTCCTGGAGCGCCATCCCGCTGCAGCAGATCCACGACGGGGCGCAGCTCGCCTTCGGCGGCGCGTACGAGACGCGCCTGGATCTCTCGCAGGCCAAGGTGGTGCTCTCCCTCGACTCGGACCTGCTCGCGGCGCTCCCCGGCACGCTGTCCTTGATGAGGCAGTGGGCGGACAAGCGCGATCCGGCGAAGGGGCCCATGTCGCGCCTCTACGCGGTGGAGACGAACCTCACCGTGACCGGCATGAACGCCGACCACCGCATCCGCCAGAAGCCCACCGACGTGGCGCGCTTCGGCCTTTCGTTGCTGGGACGGCTCGCGGCCGGCGTGCCGGCGTTGTCGCGCTACGCGCAGCTCGTGCAGCGGTTCCCGCTCTCGGCAGAGGATTCCAGGGTCGCAGACGCGCTGGCGAAGGACTTGATGGTCGCGGGCCGCGGCGCGCTGGTCTCGGTGGGACCGCGCCAGCCGCCCGTGCTGCACGCGGCCGCCCACGCCATCAACTCCGCCCTGGGCAGCGCCTGCACAGCGCAAGCGAAGCCGGTGCTGCACGACTCCGACGCCGGCCCGCGGGCGCTGCGGCGGCTGGCGGAGGAGATGCGCAAAGGTGGCGTGGACACGCTGGTGGTGACGGCGTGGAACCCCGTCTACGGCGCGCCCTTCGATCTCAACTTCGGCAAGGCGCTCTCGCAGGTGCCCAACTCCGTCTACCATTCGCTCTACCTGGACGAGACGGCCGAGCGCGCCGGCTGGGTCATCCCCGCCCTGCACCCGCTGGAGAGCTGGGGCGACGCCCGGGCGCACGACGGCACCGTTTCCTTCGTGCAGCCGCTCATCTCGCCGCTCTACGCGGGCGTCACCGAGGCCGAAGTGCTGGCCGCCTTCCTGGGCGAGGGCGACCGGACGGCGTACACGCAGCTGCGCGAACTGTGGCAGACGCGCGCGCCGGAAGGCTTCGAGCTCAACTGGGAGAAGTGGCTGGCCGACGGCTTCATCGAGGGTTCCGGCACCCCGCCCGAGCGGCTACAGGTCAGGCACGATCAGATCTTCGCCGCGGCGATGCAGCTGCCGCAGAGGGAGACCACGCCGGGGTACGAGATCAACATCGTCCCCGACTACAAGGTCTGGGACGGCCGCTTCGCCAACGTCTCCTGGTTGCAAGAGTTGCCCGATCCGGTGACCAAGCTCACCTGGGAGAACGCCGCGCTCCTGGCGCCGAAGACGGCGGAGAAGCTGGGCCTCGCCCAGGGCGATCGGGTGGAGTTGGGCCTCTCCGGCCCGCCGGCGCACGCCCCGGTGGTGATCGCGCCGGGACACGCCGAGGACTGCGTCACCGTGGCCATGGGATACGGCCGCCGCTCCGAGGCGGAGGCGCTCTGCAACGGAGTGGGCTTCGACACCGCCGCGCTCCGCCACACCGACGCGCCCTGGTTCGCTGCGGGGCTGACCGTCACGCCTGCAGGGAGCAGGGCGCGGCTGGCGCAGACGCAGGAGCACCACTCGATGGAGGGCCGCCTGATCGCGGCCTCGACCTCGCTGGCGAAGCTCAAGGAAACCTCAGAGGGCCTTGCCGAGCACCGCGGCGTGCCGCTCACCTTCCACAAGCCGGTCGAGTACCCGGGCCACAAGTGGGGCATGGCCATCGACCTCTCGCGCTGCACCGGCTGCAGCGCCTGCATGGTGGCCTGCCAGAGCGAAAACAACATCCCGGTGGTGGGCAAGGAGCAGGTGGCGAAGAGCCGCGAGATGCACTGGCTGCGCATCGACCGCTACTTCCTCGGCGAAGACACCGCCAACCCCGGGGTGGTGCTGCAACCCTTGATGTGCGTGCATTGCGAGTCCGCGCCCTGCGAGTACGTGTGCCCGGTCAACGCCACGGTGCACAGCGACGAGGGACTCAACGAGATGATCTACAACCGCTGCGTCGGCACGCGGTACTGCTCGAACAACTGCCCGTACAAGGTCCGGCGCTTCAACTTCTTCTCCTACACCTCGGACTACGCCGACACCGAGAAGATGGCCTTCAACCCCGACGTCACCGTGCGCTCGCGCGGCGTGATGGAGAAGTGCACCTACTGCGTGCAGCGCATCGAGCGCGCCCGCATCTCCACCCGCGTGCAGGGCCGGGGGATGCGCGACGGCGACGTGGTCACCGCCTGCCAGCAGGCCTGCCCCACCCAGGCCATCGTCTTCGGCGACCTCAACGACGGCGCGGCCAAGGTGTCGAAGCTGCACGCGGAAGAGCGCCGCTATGATCTCTTGTTCGAGCTGGGCACCCGCCCCCGCACCGCCTACCTGGCCCGCGTCACCAATCCCAACCCGGAGCTCGCCTGATGGCCGAGACCGCGATCGAGGGCCGCACAGAGCTCCGGCCGCCGGCCCTCGTCCAGGGCGAGCAGGACGACGGCACGCTCAACAAGACGCTGAACGCCTTCATCTGGGAGCCGCCGCGCCGCGGCTGGCTCGCGCTCCTGGGCCTCGGGCTCGCCGGCACCGGACTGCTCTCGGCCGCGGTGGCGGTGACGCTGGCCAAGGGCATCGGCACCTGGGGCAACAACATCCCGGTGGGCTGGGCCTTCGGCATCATCAACTTCGTCTGGTGGATCGGCATCGGCCACGCCGGCACGCTGATCAGCGCCATCCTCCTCCTCTTCCAGCAGAAGTGGCGCACCAGCATCAACCGCTTCGCGGAGGCGATGACGCTCTTCGCGGTGATGCAGGCGGGGCTCTTCCCGGTGCTGCACACCGGACGCCCGTGGTTCGCCATCTATTGGCTCTTCCCCTACCCGAGCACGCTGAAGATCTGGCCGCAGTTCAAGAGCCCCTTGATGTGGGACGTGTTCGCGGTGAGCACGTACTTCACCACCTCGCTGCTCTTCTGGTACCTGGGCCTGATCCCCGACCTGGCCTCGCTGCGCGACAGCTCGACCAGCCGGCGCGCGCGCATCGCCTACGGCATCTTCGCGCTGGGCTGGCGCGGCAGCGCGCGGCACTGGCACCACTACAAGATCGCTTATCTGTTGTTGGCCGGCCTGGCCACGCCGCTGGTGCTGTCCGTGCACACCATCGTGTCCTGGGACTTCGCCCTCTCCATCCTCCCCGGCTGGCACACCACCATCTTCCCACCCTACTTCGTGGCAGGCGCCGTCTTCTCCGGCTTCGCCATGGTGCTGACGCTGATCGTCCCGGCGCGCAGGTTCATGCACCTCAAGCACGTGGTCACGCCGCGGCACCTCGAGTCGATGTGCAAGGTGATGCTGCTCACCGGCCTGATCGTCGCCTACGGCTACGCGATGGAGCACTTCGCCGCCTGGTACAGCGGCAACGAGTTCGAGAAGCACGTCTTCTTCTTCACCCGCCCGCGCGGTCCCTACGCCTGGGCCTACTTCACGCAGATGTTCTGCAACGTCGTGGTGCCGCAGATCTACTGGACCAGGTGGGGCCGCACCAACATCTGGGCGATCTGGATCGGCTCGCTGCTGATCAACGTGGGCATGTGGTTCGAGCGCTTCAACATCATCGTCACCTCGCTCCATCAAGACTTCATCCCCTCCAACTGGGCCATGTACTACCCGACCTGGGTGGACCTCTCGCTGCTCGCCGGCACCATCTGCTTCTTCGGCACCCTCTTCCTGCTCTTCCTCAAGTTCCTCCCCGCCGTGGCGGTGAGCGAGATCAAGGAGCTCAACCACGAGATCCACCAGGGCCACGCCGGCATCTCGCTGCATTCACCGGACCGGCCGCTCCACGCGGGCGAGCTGGAAGGGGCCGTCCGATGAGGCGCTTCGTGCTGGGGGAGTTCAGCAAGCCCGACGCATGCGTGGAAGCGGCCCGCAAGCTTCGCGAAGGCGGCGTTACCGGGCTCGACGCCTACTCGCCGTACCCCCTCCATGGCATCGACGAGGCACTGGCGCTGCCGCGCAGCAAGGTGCCGCTGGTTGCGCTCACAGGGGGAGTCCTGGGCGCGCTCGGCGGCTACGTCATGCAGTGGTGGATGAACTCGGTGAACTACGACATCAACGTGGGCAACCGCCCCTCGCACGGGTTCTGGACCAACATCCCCATCACCTTCGAATGCGGCGTGCTGCTCGCCGTGCTCTCCATCTTCTTCGGCTCGATCTTCGGCTTCTTCGGGCTGCCGCGCACGTACCATCCCGTGTTCGAGTCGGAGCGGTTCCGCACCGCTTCGCTGGATGCGTTCTGGATCAGCGCCGAGACCGAGGACGAGCAGGCGGTGGGCGAGCTGGAGGGCAAGTTCAAGGCGCTCGGCGCTCACAAGGTCCACACGGTGACGGAGAGCGTATGAAGAAGCTGCTCCTCCAATGCTCCGCGCTTTCGCGCTCCGCCCGTCGCCGGCTAAGCCGTCTCCTCCTCCAATGCTCCGCGCTTTCGCGCTCCGCCCGTCGCCGGCCAAGCCGTCTCCTCCTCCAATGCTCCGCGCTTTCGCCCTCCGCCCGTCGCCGGCCAAGCCGGCTCCTCCTCCAATGCTCCGCGCTTTCGCGCTCCGCCCGTCGCCGGCCAA
>DASRTX010000720.1:0-6538 GCA_035655715.1 Myxococcales bacterium
GATCTCGCGCAGCTCTCGCAGGCGCTGGAGGCGCGCGCCGACTGCACCCACGGCGCCGACGCGGCCGAGCTGTTGCTGGAGGCCAGCGAGCTGTCCCGCGCCGTCGGCGACGACCCGCGATCCACCGCGCTCCTGCGCAAGGCGCGAGGGGTCGACCCGGCCTCTGCCGCGGCTCGCAACGCGCTTCTGGCCCTGCCCGCCCTGCCCGTCACCGAGCGCATCGAGCTGCTCGCGGAGGAGGCCCGCCAGACCGTGCCGGAGCGGGCCGCGGCGCTGCATGCCGAGCGCGCGGCGATGCTGGACGCCGAGGGCCGCACCGAGGAGGCCGTGCAGGCCTGCGCGCAGGCGCTCGCCATCTCCGGGGTGGATCTCGCCGTGCTGCGGAGGCTGGCGCGGCTGCAGCTGCGCCGCGGCGATCACGCGGCGGCGCTCGCGGTGCTGGTGCAGATCGCCCAGGCGCTGCCCGAGGCGAACCAGCGCGCGGAAGCCTACGGACGCGCTGCCGAGGTGGCCGAGTGGCGCGCCGGGGACGCCGGGCGCGCAGCGGACCTGTATCGGCTCGCCGCGGAGGCACACCCGAGAACCGCCTTCGCCTGGGCGCAGCTGGCGCGGCTCCTCTCCTGGACCTCTGCCCACGCCGAGGCGGCGTCTGCCTGGGAGCGGCTGGCCGAAGCGGCGACCTCGCTGTCGGAGCGGATCGAGGCGCGCCGCTGGGCCGCCTCCCTCTACGCCAATCGGGCCGCGCAACCGGAGAAGGCCGCTGGCCTCCTCCGGGCCCTGTTGGCGGAGGCTCCCGGCGACCTGGAGGCCGCCGCAAGCCTGCTCGCGCTGATCGGCGACGAGCAGGGCGCGAAGGGGCGCTCCGAGCGCGCCGAACTGCGGGGCCGGTTGGCATCGCACTGCCAGGACCCGCGGGTGGCGGCGCTCTTGCGCGCGGAGTCGGCGGAAGACCGGTTGGCGGCCGGCGAGCTCGACCAGGCCGTGGCCGAGTACCGTCGGGCGCTGGCGCTCAACCCCCAGGACCGCATTGCCCTCGACCGCGTGGAGCAGGCGCTGCGCGAGAGCGGTGAGCAGACGCTGCTCGCCGAGCACCTGGCCTTCCGCTGCTCCTTCGCCGACCCCGAGACGCGCGCCGCGCTGTCCCTGGAGCAGGCGGAGATCTTCACCGGCCTGGGCAGACTGCAGGAAGCCTTTGCGGCATACCGGCAGGCGCTGGATAGCGACCCGGAGTCGCTGGTGGCGCTCAAGGGCGCGCGGCACATCGCCGAGGTGACCGGCGACAAGCAGGAAGCGATGCGCCTCCTCTCCAAGGAAGCCAGCGTGGTGCGCAGCGCAGGCGCCATGGTGGAGGCGGCGCTGCTGGCCGAGGACATGGGCAGCCGCAGCGAGGCCATCGAGCACCTCGCGGCGGCGCTGCAGTCCGATCCGGCCAACGCCGAGGCCGCGGGCAGGCTGCGCGGCATGCTGGGCGACGACGCTGCCCGCACGCTCGGCGGCATCTACGAGAAGGTCGGCCATGGCCAGGCCGACGACAAGCTCGGCGCCCTGGCGTGGACCCAGGCCTCGGCCATCGAGCTGCGCGAGCTGAACGATGCGCCGGCGGCCTTCTTCGCGGCGGGGCGCGCCCTCAGCCGCGACCCGTCGAGCGCCGCGGCGCTGGTGCTGCGCGCCGACGCGGCGGAGGCCGCCCATCGGCCCGGCGACGCCGCCGAGGCCCTGCAGAAGCTGCTCGACGCCGCTCCCGACGACGCCCGCGCCGTATCGTGGAAGCCGCGGCTGGGCCGGCTCTACGCCGAGGTGGGCGAGGCGGAGAAGGCGCTCCCTTTGCTGGCGCCGCTGCTGGACGCGCTGGAGCCTGTCCTCCTCTGGAAGGTTGCCCCTGGCGCTCAGTCCCTGCCCGCCGCAGAGGCGGTCCGGATCTACACGCGGCTGCTCGAGGTGTTCCCCGAAGCAGCGCAGCCGGGACCCGCGGAGAGCCAACTCGCGGAATGGGGCGAGGCCCTGGCGCGCCGGCAGCTGGCGCTGGGCAATCGGGAGCAGGCGCTGGAGGCCTTCCGCCGCGTGCTGCGCCACGATCCACACAGCCCCGCGGCGCTGCGAAATCTCATGGACCTCGGCACGCCGGACGACGCCGTGGCCGCGCAGCGCGCATATCTCGAGATTTCGCCGGCACCCGAGCCGCTGCACGCGCTGGTGAAGCTCTTCGAGGCGCAGGCCAGGCCCGACGCCGCCTTCTGCGCCGCCGCGGCGCTGGCGGGCCTGGGACTGGCCACGCCGGAGGAGCGGGCGCTCTACGACGCCGGCGCCTCCAAGCCTCCTCCGGTGGAATTGCCCCGGCTGCGCGAAGAGGCGGTCCGGGCGCCAGGTGACGAGGGCCCCGCCCGCGAACTCCTGGCCGCGGCCGCCGTAGAGGTGACGCGGGCGCTCCCCACGGACATGAGCGGCGGCCGCGGCGCCTTGGTGCGGGGAGACAATCCGGTGCGGCGCGTGGTGGCCGCGTTGTCCCGCGCGCTGGGCATGGCCGAGCCGCAGCTCTTCCTCGCCCGCGCCGAACCAGCGATCGTGACGCCCGTGGCTGGCGACGCTCCCGGGCTGCTGGTCGGCTCGGAGGTGCCGAAGCGCTGGTCGCCCCGGCAGCAGCGCTTCCTCTACGGACGCGCGTTGGCACACCTCCGGCGCGGCACGCAGGCCCTGTTGCCGCTGAGTCCGGCGCGGCTGGCCAGCCTCACCGCGGAGCTGGTGCGGCTGACCGCGCCCGAAGGCACCGATCTCTCGCGTCTCCCGCGCGGCGACGCTGCGCTGGCCGAGGCGCTGGCGGCGCAGCTCGACGGGGAGGCGCGGGCGCGTCTCTCGCCGCTTGCGGCGCGGGTCGCCGAGGCGGAGACCGACTGGGAGGAGCTGGCGCTCGGCCTCCGCGAGAGCGCCGACCGCGCCGGCCTGGCAGTCTGCGGCGATCCGGCCGCCGGCGTGGCCATCGTAGCCGGCGAGGTCCGAAGCGGCCTCGATCACCCCGAGGTGGCGCGCCTGGTGCGCTTCGCGGTGAGCGAGAGTTTCGGGGACACCATACGTAACCTGACGTAAGGTGTCCCCGAAACTCCGCCCTACTCTTCGCGGACGATGGTTTCCCGCGGGAGCCGGGACTTGAGGAATTCGCAGGCGGCATGCACCGCGGGCTGGTCGCGGCCGTCGAAGGTGACCTTCACGCGGTGGTCGGCGTCGTCGAATCGCGGGTAGCTGCCGATCTCCACCGAGGGAAAGGCGGCCACCGTGGCGTCCAGGTGCTCGGCAAGCGTTCCCTCTCCCACGGTGAAGTAGAGCGCGCGGCTGAAGATGGGCGGCGCCCGGAAGCGATCGCGGATGCGCGAGAAACCCTCGCGGAGCAACGAGGGCACGCCGGGGAGGACGACCACGTTCTCCAGCGAGACCACCGGGAAGAGGTACCCCTCGTGGAACTCGACGCGGGCTCCCTCCGGCACTTCGGCCAGCCGCCGCAGGGCCGGCTTGATGGCGGCCCCGAACCGCGCGTGCAACAGCTCCAGCGTGCGGGGGTCGTGCGTCACCTTGCGCCCGAACGCCTGCGCCACGGCGGCGATGGTGACGTCGTCGTGGGTGGGGCCGATGCCGCCGCTGGTGAACACCCACTCCGCGCTGGCCAGGCAGCGTCGCAGGGCATCGACGATCAGGGGAATCTCGTCGGGCACGGTCTCGATCCGCCGCAGCGCCACCCCCAGCCCGCGCAGCTCCCGCGCCAAAAACGGCCCGTTCTCGTCCGCCACCTTGGCGGAGAGGATCTCGTTGCCGATGACGAGGATGGCGGCGGTGCTCATTCGGGGATGCCGTATTCGCGGATCTTCTTGATAAGGGTGGTGCGCGAAACCCCCAGCCGCTCGGCGAGCTTGCTGCGGTTGCCGCGCATCTCGCGCAGGCCGGTCTCGATGATCTCCTTCTCCAGCGCGCCCACCGCGGTGGCGAGATCGCTGCCCAGCCCTTTCTGCACCAGCGCGGCCAGGTGGGCCGCGGTTCCCGGCGCCTTCCCCGGCCGCTGCGCGCGCAGCTCCGGCGGGACCAGCTCCGCGTCTCCGGCCAACACGCAGAGCCGCTCGATCTCGTTCTCCAGCTCGCGCACGTTGCCCGGCCAGTTCCATTCGTAGAAGGCAGCCATCAGCTCCGGGTGCAGGCGCTTGCGCGGGCTGCCCGTGCGCTGCGCCACACCGTCGAGGAAGTGGTCGACCAACACGGGGAGGTCCTCCAGCCGCTCGCGCAGCGCCGGCACCTCCAGCGCCACCACGTGCAGCCGGTAGAAGAGGTCCTCGCGGAACTCGCGGCGCAGCACCGCCTCGCGCAGGTCCTTGTTGGAGGCGGCGATGATGCGCACGTCCACCTTCTCGGGCTTGGTGCCGCCCACCGGCACGAAGGTGCCTTCTTGCAGCACGCGCAGCAGCTTCACCTGCATGGCGGGGCTCATGTCCGCCACTTCGTCGAGGAAGAAGGTGCCGCCGTCGGCCACCTTGAAGAGGCCCGGCTTGTCGCGGGAGGCGCCGGTGAAGGAGCCCTTCACGTGGCCGAACAGCTCGGACTCGAGCAGCTGGTCGTTCAGCGCCGAGCAGTTCTGCGCCACGAACTGCTTCTGCTTGCGCGGGCCGTTGAAGTGCAGCGCCCGGGCGATCAGCTCCTTGCCGGTGCCGTTCTCTCCGTGCACCAGCACGGTGACGTCGCTGGCCACCAGCTTGTCGAGCAGGCCGTAGAGGCGCCGCATCGGCTCGCTCTTGCCGATGATGTCGGCGAAGCGGTAGCGGCCCACCAGCTCATCTTGTAGATCGCTGATGCGCTTCTCCCGCAGCGCCACCGCGGCGTGGTAGGCGTCGATCTCCTGCACGGTGGTGTCCATCAGATCCGCGAGCCGCGGCACCTCTCGCGCGTCCACGCGCTGGATGGCCTCGAAGGCGTCCTCCGCCTGCACCACCGGGAGCGAGAGCGCGCGCACCGTCTCGAGCGCGCGGTCGCGGGCGCGCGGTGCCTTCTCGCTGACCAGGAAGCCGCAGGCGAAGAGCGAGCCCTGCCGATCTCCGCCGTAGTTGATCGGCGTGCCGACGATCTCCAGCCCCATGTGGCACGGACCCGAAAGCTCGGTGCCGCTCTTGAGCCGGTTCACCGCCCGCTCGATGCTCTGGTTGCAGCGGCGTAGCCCTTCCTTGTCGCCGAGGCAGGCGGTGCAGATGCGGTTCTGCGGGGGGATGATGATGCCCTTGCCGTGGTCGATCACCAGCCCGCGCGCGTCGGTGAACGACAGCTCGATGCCCCACCACCGCCGTACCGTGTCCCGGATCCGCCGGACGATCTGGAGCTCTTCCAGGCGGGTGGAGTCGATGGGCATGGCGTCAACCAAGCTGCTGCTGCAGGGCCGCGTAACAGAGGTCGGCCACTTCGGAAATGGGCCGGGTGCCGTCCACCGGCACCACCGAGGCCAGCGTGCCCACCAGCCGCGAGTACTCGCGCTCGATGGTGGCGAGCTGGTTCGCGGTCTCGTAGCGCTCCAGCTTGGCGCCCCGGCTGCGCACCCGCTCCAGCGCCACCGCCGCCGGCACGTAGAGGAAGAGGGTGAGGTCGGGACGGCGCGCGAAGCGGTTGGCGTGGTTGATGAACTCGTGCGACACGGTGGCGCCCTGGTACGCCAGCGACGAGAGCGTGTAGCGGTCGAGGATCACGTCTTCGCCGCGCAAGAGCCGCGGCTCGATCTGCGAGCCCAGGTGATCGAGGCGGTCGGCGGCGAAGAGCAGCGCCATCACCCGCTCGTCCACCACGCCCAGCTTGCCGTCGGCCCCGGTGGTGGCGGCGCGGCCGGCGAGGATCTGCCGGATGAGCAGGCCCGCCGGACCCTCGCTGGGCTGGTGGGCCAGGTATACGATCCTGCCCTGCTTCTGCAGCCGCTCCGATAGCAGTTTCGCCTGCGTGGTGGTGCCCGCGCCGTCCAGACCTTCGAAGACGATGAAGCGGCCCTGGTGGTTCACGGATCGATCCCCAACGTCAGTCGCAGCTCGCGCACGCGCGCTTCCAGCCGGAGCTCGCGTCGCAGGTTGGTGCGCGCACGAAGGTAGCTGCGCGTCGCGTCCACCAGGAGCAGGACGTCGAGCAGGAGGAGCGGATAGAGGATGAGCGGCGGCCGCGCCGAGTCCCAGAGCAGCTTGCCGCAGACCCCGGCCAAAAGCGCCCAGGCGAATCCGCCGAGCGCGGCGCGCATGTAGAGGTCCACGGACTTTCGCTCCCGCGCGGCGGCGGCAAGCTGCGAAAGCTCCTGCTCCAATGCGCTCTTGTCGGACATCGCGGGCGCTGTACTCCCCACCGGGGTGGCAGTCAATCAGAGCTCTTGCAGGGGAAACGGCAGGCCGCAGTCGCTGCACCGCTCGCCCTGGGGAACGCGGGCGAAGCAGGAGGGGCAGTTCACCGTCTCGCCGCCGACGACGCTTCGCGCTTCCGCCGAAGCAGGCGCGCGGGTGTAGCGCGACTTGCGCCGGCCGCAGCTGTCGCAGACCGCGCCCAG
>DASRTX010000721.1:0-2244 GCA_035655715.1 Myxococcales bacterium
CAGCAGCGCGCGACCGGAATGCGCGCCGATGAATCCTGCCCCGCCGGTGACGAACACATGCATGTAAGCGCCCCGCGAACGATGCGGGGACATGATGAGCCGCGCAGCGGCGATTCGTGTCCCCAGGTGTTTGCGCCAGTGTACGCATTGCGCCCCTCCGCCGCGACGTCCTGTGATAGGTGGCGGTCGCGATGCGTCAGGTAAAAGGCGAACAGGTGCGGCGCGAGCTGTTGCCCGGCCAGTCGGTCGAGCTGCTGCGCGAGCTGCACCTCGTGGGCCGCGACGGCGCGCTCCACGCCGACAGCCTGCGCAAGCTCAAGCAGGTGAACCACCTGGTGCAGCTGCTCGAGCCGGCGGTCCGCGACGTGCTGGCGCGGCACCAGGAGCCGGTGCTGGTGGATGCCGGCGCCGGCAACGCGTACCTGGGCTTCGTGCTCTACGAGCTCTTCCTGCGCGAGCACGCCACTGCGGTCATCTATTCAGTAGAATCTCGCCCGGAGCTGATCGAGCGCGGGCAGGAGCGGGCGAAGAAGCTGGGGTTCGATCGCATGCGCTTCGTCCCCGCCCGCATCGGCGACGCGCCCGACGTGCTCCCCGCGCGCGTCCACATGGTGCTGGCGCTCCACGCCTGCGACACCGCCACCGACGACGCGCTCTTGCTCGCGCTGCGGCACGACGCCGATCACGTGGCCGCCGTCCCCTGCTGCCAGGCCGAGGTGGCGGCGCAGCTCAAGGAGATGCCGAAGCAGGCGCCGGCGCCCTGGCCGCAGCTCTGGAGCCATCCCATCCACCGCCGCGAGATCGGCGCGCACCTCACCAACGTGGTGCGCGCGCTGGCGCTGCAGAGCCAGGGCTACCAGATCACCGTCACCGAGCTGACCGGGTGGGAGCACTCGCTGAAGAACGAATTGATCCTCGCGCGCCGCGTCCACCGCGAGCACCGCGGCGCGCGCGAAGAGCTGCGCAAGCTGCTCGACACCACCGGCGTGAAGCCGAAGATCGCGAGGGAGCTGTTCGGATGAGCTTCGATCCCAACGCCGCGGCGAGCGCCGACTCCGGCATCTTTGGACTGAACGACACGCCCCAGTCCGCAAGGGTCATCCTGGTGCCTGTGCCCTTCGAGGCCACCACCAGCTACGGCGGCGGCACCTCGCAGGGGCCCGCGGCGATCCTGCGCGCCAGCAAGCAGGTCGATCTCTGGGATCTGGAGACGGGCAAGCCCTACGAGGCGGGCATCAGCATGCTGGCGGAGCCGGTGTTCCCCGAGCCGGCGGAGCGCGAACCGCCCTCGGTCAACCCCATCTCGCAGCAAGTCAACTCCTGGGTGCACGACAGCGTGGCGCGGTGGCTCGAGCGCGGAAAGATCGTCGGGACCGTGGGCGGCGACCACAGCGTTTCTTTTGGCGCCATCGCGGCCCACGCGGAGAAGTACCCGGGGCTGGGCGTGCTGCACTTCGACGCGCACGCCGACCTGCGCCACGCCTACGAGGGCTTCGAGCACTCGCACGCGTCGATCATGGACAACGTGGTGCGGAGGACGCGCATCGAGAAGCTGGTGCAGGTGGGAATCCGCGATCTCTGCGAGGAGGAGGCGGAGCGCATCCGCGGCTCGGGTGGAAAGATCGTCACCTTCTTCGACGCCGAGCTGGCCGAGGCGCGCTTCGCCGGCGAGACCTGGGCCGCCCAATGCGCTCGCATCGTGGCGGAGCTGCCAAGGCAGGTCTACGTCAGCTTCGACATCGACGGCCTCGACCCGGCGCTCTGCCCGCATACGGGAACGAAAGTGCCGGGGGGCCTGTCGTTCCAGATGGCGACCTCGCTGATCGGGGCGGTGGTGAAGAGCGGCCGCACACTGGTAGGGTTCGACCTCACCGAGGTTGCGCCGGCCCGGGACGGCAGCGAATGGGACGAGAACGTGGGAGCGCGCATGCTGTACAAGCTGATCGGGTGGTCCCTGGCCTCGATTGCAGGAAATTGACACCCCGCGCCACAGCGAGCTAGAAACCCGCGATTTCCACTGGGAGCAGCCTTGATTCGCGCGGCGGTCTTCAACACATACCTCAATACCTGGGGCGGCGGCGAGCGGAGCACTTACGCCGTCGCCACCTGCCTGGCGCAGATGGGGATGGACGTGGAGGTCGTCACGTTCGAGGACAAGGTACCGTCGCACGCGGAGATCGAGTCGTTCTTCGGACCGGGCAATAGCGGCTTTCGCTTGCGATCGCTGGGCAATGGGAAAGGATG